>JBIKMD010000433.1:0-4939 GCA_044359465.1 Myxococcota bacterium | reverse complement strand
GATCGAATGGCTGCCGGCTGCACCCACGAAGAAGTCCGCGGGTCTAGTCGGGTCAATGGCGATGGGCGCACTGAAAGCCCCCCCATCAATCGACACCTTGATTTGTTCGACGGCTGCGTCCGTAGACGCCACGCGAACCTGCCCAGGATCGTCCGGCGTCGTATTCACGGTCAATGACGCGGCGGGTGCAGAGACAACGAACGACACCGTCGTGATGTTTTGCTCGTCAACGAGCCCATCCGCTGAACACGCTGCAACACTGAGGACGTGATTGCCGTTACTGAGAAGCTCGGCAACGAGCGGTCCCGTGATCAACGTTGGCGCGCTCCACCCCGCGTTATCGAGCTTGTAGCAATAATAGTCCGCGTCGCCCTCTAGCTGCAAAGCCAAGTTGGGATTGCTCGTGAAGCCGTCGAGCAAGGTGCCAAGGTCGAGAGACACACTGCCAAAATCTTCTGTTGGCTGCGCCTCGCCCGGCAGTCCGTCTAAGCCAACGCGGCTGCGGTTTGGCGAGGTTGAACAAGCAAAGACAAACACAACAAGGGGAACACACCAGTGCTTCACCCCAAGAGTTTAGCCGAAGAAAATCCCTAGCAACTGCCAAGTGTTAGCTTACAGAAAACGACAAAAGTCAGAGACTGCGCACGGCTTTGAATTCACACGGTTTTCATTTTCAGTTTGCCATCTCTGACCGTGGCAATGAGCGGAATGCCGCAGTAGAAACAGTGCACTTCATCGCCTTCGTAAATCCCATCAGCCATCGGATTGTCGGCGTTGCACTCAGGGCACTCGTACTCGCGGAAACGTTTTTTGGGCTCCGCGCTCCCGCGCTCGTCATCGTCGTAGTGATCTTTTGGCATCGTTATCTTTCGATGAGCTTATAGCAGCCGCCATCGGGTGGCTTGATGTCGACTTCGACCACTTTCTTGTTTCCGTTTTTGAACACCAAGGTCACCTTGTGGCCACCCACACCGAGCTTGATGGGATCACCAGGCGTCACGGGCGTCACACGTTTGGTGTCGCGTCCGTCGACCAAGACTTTGGCGTCAGGATTACCCGGAGTCGCAACGCAGAGCATGCCCTGCTTGCCGCCCGCGGATTTGGGTTCCTTCTTCTCGGGAGGATCTTTCTTTTCCGGCGGATCTTTTTTGGGCGGCGGATCTTTTTTCTCCGGGGGATCCTTTTTGGCTGGCGCGTTTGCGCCCTCTTTCTCGAGCTTGAGCGGCACGCGCTCGTTGCCTTTGACGGTGAGCTCTAGGCGCAGCGGTTTGAAGCCACGGTTGGTGACCTCGAACACCACTTTCTTGCCAATCTCCACGTTCTCGATCTTTTTGCCGACCTTCACACCGTCGAGCGTGACGATCGAATTGGGCGGGTCGACTTCGAGCTCGAGCGTCGCTTTGGCTCCTGGCGGAGGCGTTGTCGAACCAGTGGCCGAGGTCGGTGCTGTCGCCCCCGTAGGCGGAGTGACCACCGCGGCGCGCGGCTGCAACTTGAGGTTGACCTCATTGGTCTTGCCTGACGCGAACTCGACTGTGCGGATAACCTCGACGAAGGACGGCCCAGCATCGATCCGCAGCTCGTGTTTCCCTGCGCTCAATTGCTTCTTCTCTAGCGGCGTGGACCCTTTTGCGACGAGCTCTTTATCTAGGTAGAACTCGACGTTGACGCCCATGGGTTCGATCTTGAGGACGACCCATGTCAGGTCGGGACCGACCTCCCGGAATCGTGAGTACCACACTGCAAACGCCAAGATGAGAACAGCGACAGCAACAGCGCCAATCAGGACGAACTTGCTGGTATTCGATTGCCGCCGTTGATTTGGCGACATCGTCAGCGGATCGAACTTGCGGGTGTGCCCACCTGAGTCGTCAGCCGTTTCGACGGGCATCTGTTTGCGCTGCGTACCGTTCTTCGCCTGTCTCACCTCTTCACGAACCTGGTCGACCGTGTTCTCCGGCAGCGACTGCGTCGACATGGAGTTGAGGTCCGACTTCTGAGGCCCTGTGAATTTTTTGGTCCCTCCGCTCAGTTCCCCGCCGCCTGCACGCTCGATGTCCTCTAAGGTTCCGACATGCGTTGCAGCGCGCGCCAAAGCGTCGTTGTTCACGTCGAAGATCTGAGTACTCTCGGTGCTGAGTGCTGGCGCCGTGCCGCCCGGCGACGTTCCACCTGGACCCGCTACGTTCGTGCCACCACCGCCGGCCGCTGGCATTTCATTGGCGTCAGCTTCAGTGATGCGCGCGAACTCTTTTCTGCGCTGAGTCTCCGCTTCGATGTCTTCCTTGAACGTCTCCTTCATAAACGCCGCGAGCTTTTTGGCATTGAAGAAGGTCTTGTCGGTGATCAAAAATGGCTGAAGCGCTTCGGCAAAGTCACTGCACCACTGGTAGCGTTCGTTCAGATCTTTGGCGAGCGCGGTGCGCACCACGTGCTCGAGGTCGTCAGGAATCGCATCATTGCGCTCGCGCATGGGCGGAATTTCGCACTGACGCACTTTCTCGAGCGTCGAGAAGTCTGTCTCCGCAACGAACAAGCGCTGACAGGTAAGCATTTCGTAAAGCAACACACCCACGGCGAACAGATCGCTTCGCCGATCGATCTCGAGCCCAGCCACTTGTTCTGGCGACATGTAGCCGAACTTGCCTTTGAGTACGCCTGCTTGGGTCTTAGACAGACGATCTGCTGCCTTGGCGATACCGAAGTCGATGACCTTCACATCGCCTTCGAACGAGCAGAGAATGTTCTGCGGCGATACGTCGCGGTGGACTAGATTGATGGGGTTACCTTGCGCATCGAGCTTGCGATGGGCGTAGTCGAGCCCCTCGCAAACCTTAGAGCAGATGTACGCAGCGAGCGGAACCGGCATGACCATCTTGCGCTTGCGGAACCACTCCACAATGCGTCGCAAGTCCTTGCCTGCGACGTACTCCATGGCGATGTAGTACTGGTTCTCGTTGCGTCCGAGCTCGTAGATCTGAACGATGTTGGCATCGTTGAGCTGCACCGCCAAACGCGCTTCATCAACGAACATGTTGATGAACTCGTTATCCTCGGACATGTTCGGGAGAATTCGCTTGATCGCGAGAACGCGCTCGAAGCCCTCGACGCCGAACATCTTGGCCTTGAACACTTCGGCCATGCCGCCGACATTGACCCGCTCGAGCAGCAGGTATTTTCCAAAACGAATGGGGTATTTCACGGTCGCACGGGAGCCTAACCCAGAATTTGCGGCGGGTCCTGAAATGTTCACATCTGCCACACTTTGAGCTCGACCGAGTGTCCAGGACGCCTATCCATGCTAGGCGCGGGCGGAGTGAAAGAACCGGTCCGCTACTTCCTTTTGGCGCTCTGCTTACGCATTGCATGGGCGGCGGCGATCCCTGACCTATACGCGCCAGATGAGGGACAACACCTTACATCTGTTCATTTTTTCACTGAACGCTTACGCCTTGCCACCCCAGAAGAAATTCATTCCGGCGTACACCCCTTTTACATCGCGAGCTCCCCCCTCCCCTACCTCCCGTTCGTGCTGATCGACCGCGCAGCCCTTGCGACCACGGGGGCGTTGGCGCCGCTTTTTGCCCTGCGATTGGCATCGACCGTCTGCGGCGCCCTGCTGGTGCTTCTGTCTGTTTTCTTTTCTCGCCGCCTGTTTGGCGCGCACCCGTTGCGGCACGCGGTACCGCTTGCACTCGCATTACTGCCGCAGCTCGTTTTTGTTTCTGCCAGTGTGAGTTGGGATCCACTCAGCATTCTTGCCGCTGCAGCGATCATCACCACTTGGCCCGCCCTGTTGCTCGATCGCTTGGACGCAAAGCTTGCTGCACTTGCGGGCGGCTTGGCGGGACTGGTCCTCCTCGTCAAACCTACGAGCTTCTGTGTGCTACCTGTGCACGCGCTTGTGTTCCTTAGCGCCGCCTTGCGCGCGCGCGACCGGGCTTCGATTCCGATCGCGGTGCTCACCTGTGCTTTGGTTGGCGGCCCGTTCATGGTGCACAACTGGCGCCTGTTTCCCGGCGACCCTTTGGCAATCTCGCCCATCATTCACACGACTTCAGAGAGCTGGAGGGCAGGCGTTCCGGCGCCCGCGAATTTGCTCTTCGAGACGCGCTGGGTGATCAACAGTTTCGAGAGCACCTGGGCGTTATTCGGCTTTATGAATCTCAAAGTGCCAAACTTCGCCTATGTTCTCATTGCGCTCAGCTGCATTGCAGCGCTCGTTGGCCTCGCGCGCACCAAGCCTACATCAGCGCAGCAACGCATCGCTATCGCGGGCCTGGCGGCGATAGTGATGGCAATAGTCATCTCCTACTGGACGAACATTGCCAACGACTACCAACCGCAGGGGCGCTACTTCTTTGCCGCGATACTCCCGATGATTGCGTTTTGGGTGCAAGGCCTCGCCAACTTGCACAAACGAGCGATCACTGTGTCGCTTGCGCTCCTGGCGCTGCTGCACGTCTACTCGCTCTATCTGGTGAGCGTCTCACCGTATCAAAGCGGTTAGCTCATTCGCGTAACGCCATCCGGCTTCTCGGTGTCATGTTCTTTCATATCGTGTTTCGCGGTGTTTTGGTTCAGTGATGTCTTCATATCGTGCATCGCAGACGCGATGCTCTTGGACACAGAAGCCGTCGCGCTTTGCAGGTTGTTTTTCATGGTGGCGAAAGCGCCACTTTGGCGAAGCTTAGGCGCAAGAAAGACACCGAGCGCAGTGGCGGCGGCCCCGAGTAGGAAGGAGCCGATGGCGACCGGCAAGACGTAGTCGGCGCGGGCAACACGAGCGAAACCTTTTGGCAGCGCCGACACGGAGCCTTTGGCTTTATCGTACGCCGATTCGATGATCCCAAGCCCATCATTGGGATGCGCTGCCGCTTTGATTGGGGTTCTTGCGCCACGCGCGGACCGTGCGGATTTCTTCTGGACCGTGTTCAAA
>JBIKMD010000434.1:0-4939 GCA_044359465.1 Myxococcota bacterium | reverse complement strand
CAAGTTGCCGCCGTCATCTTGAACGACCGCGTTTGGCGTGGCGTTGCCGCACGCGCTGAGGTCCACTTTCGTCTCGGCCACCGCTTCTGACACTGCGGCGCCAAAGTGGGTCTCGCTGAACCCGCGCAGTTTCTTTTCGCCAAAGCTCGCGTGCCACAACTTTCGAAGCACCACTTCGAGCGAGACAGACGGAGCGCTTGCGCTGTTGCCGGCGGCATCGAAGGCTTTGGCGGTGAACGAACGTGTTCCAGCTGCAGGCGAAACGACGGTCGTGACAAAGGGACTGGCCGTCACTTCCGCGAGCTTGGTTGCGCCATCATAGAACTCGATTTTGGTCACACCCACGGCATCGACAGCGCTCGCTGTGAGCGTGACACTTTCGCCCACAAAGACGCGTGACTCACTGACGTCCAGCACGACGTTCGTTGGCGCGAGTGTGTCAGCAGTCACGGAGGTAGTACCGGTGGGCCCGGCAGGTGTGGGGTCTACTTCATTTGGCGTCGAGCCAGCCGGAGCTTTCGGCGCGCAAGCAGTCAAAACAGAAAACAAAAGAACGAAACGGTTGAGCATGTGTTGTTTACCCATTTTAAGATAAAATGGTTAAAAATTTAAGACACAAATCAACGCAATCTGTTTGGTGGCTCTGCTAAAGCTACGCGCGTTTTGAAGCTTGAGGCTGAGGGCGCTTGGAGGGTTGCGCCGGTTTGTGCGGCTGTCCGCCGCCTAGCTTTTCAGCGTAACGTTCGCGGTCACGCTTACGCGCCTCGAGCGCTTCGCGCGGCGGGTATTGAGGAATCAACGCGTCGCAGTGGCCGCCAATGAGGTCTTTGCGGCCCGCTTGTTCGAGCGCTTCACGCACAATGAAGTAGTTCTCTGGTTTGAAGAACTGCATGAGCGCGCGCTGCATTTTTTTGTCTTGCAGACTCTTGGCCACGTGCACCGGCTGCATCGTCATGGGATCGATGCCGGTGTAGTACATGGTCGTCGCCACATCCATTGGCGTGGGGATGAAGTCTTGCACTTGCTGCGGTTTGAAGCCGTTCTTCTTGAGGAAGAGCGCGAGCTCGATCATCGCGGGCACATCCGAACCGGGATGCGACGAGATGAAATAAGGCACCAGGTACTGCTCTTTGCCGGCCTTCTTCGACGCTTTCTCGAAGTTACGTTTGAACTCGACGAAGTTCTCGCGGCGCGGCTTCTTCATGAGCTTGAGCACTTTGTCGCTGATATGCTCGGGCGCGACCTTCAAGTGACCACCCACGTGATGAGTGGCGAGCTCTTCTAAATATTTGGCGCTCTTGGCCGCCAAGTCCATGCGCACACCGCTCGCAATGAATACCTTCTTCACACCGCGCGTCTGCCGCGCCTTCTGCATGAGATCGATCACCGGGGTGTGGTCGTAGCCAAGGTTCTTGCAGATCGTCGGATCGATGCAGCTCAGGCGATGGCACACCTTCTCTACTTCGGGATCCTTGCAGCGCATCTTGTACATGTTCGCCGTCGGGCCGCCAATGTCACTGATGACGCCGGTGTAACCAGGCACGCGCTGCATGTCTTCAATGTCCGCAAGCACGCTCTTTTGTGAGCGCGATTGGATTGTTCGCCCTTGGTGCGTCGTAATCGAGCAGAAGGTGCAGCCGCCAAAACAGCCGCGCATGATGGTCACGCTAAAACGAATCTGTTCGTAGGCTGGGATCTTCTCTTTGTACGACGGGTGCGGAAGCTTGTTGTACGGAAGATTGTAGATGGCATCCATGTCGCGCTCGGCGAGCGGCATGTCTGGTGGATTCTGCACCACCACACGCTGGCCGTGGCGCTGCGTGAGCGTCTTGGCATTGAGCGGATTGGTCTCGTGATGAATTTTCTTGGTCATGCGCGCAAAGGCCGTGCGGCCCTCTGCTGTTTGCGCCACCACTTTTTCAAAGCTTGGAAGCTCGACGACAGCAGGCCCCGAGGGAGCGGTCTCGCTCGCGCCGATCACATAGGCTGTGCCCGGCACGTCACGCACGGTCTTTATCGACTCGCCTGCCGCAAGACGTTTCGCGATGGTGGTGATGGGACGCTCGCCCATGCCAAAGACCACCAGGTCACACTTGGCATCGAGCAAAATCGACGGACGCACTTTGTCTTGCCAGTAATCGTAGTGCGCCATGCGGCGCAGGGACGCTTCCACGCCGCCCGCAACGATCGGCACATCCGGATAGGCTTCGCGGCAGCGTTGCGAATAGGGAATGGTAGCGCGGTCCGGACGCATGCCGGGTTTAGCGCCTGGCGAATACGCGTCATCACTGCGGCGCTTGCGAGCGGCCGTCATGTGATTGACCATGGAGTCCATATTGCCAGCGCCCACGCAGAACATGAGGCGCGGTTTACCGAGCACACGAAACGCATCGACGCTGCGCCAATCGGGCTGGGCAATGATGCCCACGCGGTAACCACGCGCTTCGAGGATGCGGCAGATGATCGCCGTCGCGAACGAGCTGTGGTCCACGTAGGCATCGCCGCTAATGAAGATGATATCGAGCTCGTCCCAGCCCCGTGCCTTCATCTCGTCTTTCGACATGGGGATGAATGGGGAGCGCAGAACAGGCTCGTTTTGACCTAGAACACGAAGGCTATGGCGGTGCGGCTCTGACATCTGACGCGGCGGGCCATAGAGGATCGAGTCAAGAAAGAGAAGAAAATAATGGGGTCAGGTACCATTATCTTCAGTTGGGCCAGACCTGGCGGGTGAGGAAGCCGCGGACCGTATCATAGAAGAGATCTGCTTCTTCGGCCCAGGGGTTGTGGCCTGAGTTTTCGAAGATCACGAGCTCTTTTTGGTCTGGCGGTGCGCCATAGGCTGGAAAGCCAGAGAGCGCAGCTTCCACCGGAACGATTTTGTCGAAGCGTCCCCACAGAACGAGTGTGGGAATGGTGATCTCGGAAAGACGCGGGGTCAGATCTACGCCGTAATAGCCCTCGAGCGGCAGCGGCGAGTTCTTGGTGACGGCAAAAATGTCGAACTGCGAACGAAACAGGAGCTCGGTGGTCTCGTCGCCGCTCAGCACGCCATTAGGATTGACGTCGTACCCCCCAGCTGCGCGAACAAACTCACTGTGCCACAAGTGCACGAGCTTCCCCTGATGCATGGCAATCTGGTTGTTCTCGTTTGTTTGCAGGTCGCACCGCCACACATCGCGGTAGAACGCATCGGCGCCTGGAATCTGTTTCTCGAGCACAAAGTCGACACCGATCTGAAACGACGCACACGACGCGTCATGCACCCCATTTTGCTCAATCCACGCTTTGACTTTGTTTTGACGCCCGGGCTCGAGCAACCAGCGCGGCCCATAGTGCCCACCAAAGCTGTGTCCCATCAGAACAAGCTCCGCGTTCGGGTAGCGTTGCTCGAGCACCGCGATCAGATCGTCCAGATCCGATATCCACTGCTCGATAGTCAGATTTTCTCGGCGGTTTCCGAGTGCCGACCCCGACGCACGCTGCTCCCAATAGACGATGCCGTAGTCCTGCGCGAGACGCTGGTAACTCGACTTTTGGTAGTAGATTCCGTTCGTGGTTCCGGGACCGCCATGCACGTGCACGATGAGGCGATTGCTGCGCCAGTTGCCGGTGACCCACACCGGCATGGCCACGCCTTTGGATCCAAAATAGAAGTGCTCGTCGCCAGCCTTGAAGTCCACAGCGCACGCCGTGAGCGCGAGAAAACAAATCAAACCCAAACGATTCATAGGCGCACCTCCATGCCTGCAGACATGACAAAACGAATCAGAATTGCGTCGAAATTCGGATACTGCGCGAGCGCCCCAGCGCGAACGAAGGGAACGAGCGCGAGACCCGGTCGACCAACGTTGCTAAACTGCCAACCAACACCAAGCGTGCCGCCAAAAACCAAATAGGACACGCTCGCCGTGCCCTGCGTGGCGACGCCGCTAGTGACGGTATACGTGCCAGGCGTCACCGCCTGCAGCAGACCCAAATGAAAATCCACTTCACCCTGAAGTCCACTGCGATGCCGTCCGCGCCAACCCACACGCGGCGTCAAGAACACGCCAACATGGTTGCGGGGCCAAATGTACGAACCAAGCTCTGCGCCCACGACCAGCGCATGCAAGTCGTCTGCGGTCACGAGCGCGCGGTAGCTGTAACCGAGCGATCCACCGGGCTGAACGAAGTTCAAACCAAAATAGGCGAGCGAAACCGAATGCCGTGAGGGCGCACTTGGCGACGCCAAGGAAGCGGGCGCCGTGCTCGCAGGCGCAGAAGCGGCCGCAACAGACTCAGCATCGTCAGCGAGCGCGGGCGCACAGAGCAGCATGAGCCCCCAAAGGGGTACCAAACGAAAGAACATGAGGTCTCCGAGTAGCAGTTTGAGAAAGAGAGGCTGCTTGCCTATACGAGAGACACACCTTGTTGGAGCTATATGATTTCCTATAATTGTGGCGGGACGAAGGAATGAAAGCGCTCTCGTTCGAAACCTACCATCACCAGGTCAAGTCAGCGCTGCAGCATGCGCAAACCGTCTACAAGTCCGGCATCGACCAACAGAGTTTTGTTGCGCAATACAGCTCGGTCCTTGGCGCCAACCAGTTTCTCACCGTGTTCGATCTCATAGACTACAAGTACGTTCTGCATCACGGCCTGACTGAAGTACTCGGCTACAGCGCGGAAGAGTTCACAGAACTAGCGTTGATTGGTCACGGAGGCCGCACGCCCATCATCCATCACGAAGACGTGCCGTACTATCTTCACTTCGGCGGCCTACTTCACAAGGTTGCGGCCACGGCCAAAAGTCCCATCGAGCTAATGAAGGACTACGGTTGGTTTCGCTTCCGCATACGCGCAAAAGATGGCCGTCTGTTTGCGGCGCACTACCTGAGCTTTTACTTCGACCTGCACAAGCCAACGATTCCACGTTCGCACATCGACGTTTGGTCGG
>JBIKMD010000809.1:0-3344 GCA_044359465.1 Myxococcota bacterium | reverse complement strand
CGTTTCACTACTTGCGTCTGTCGGTCACAGACTCCTGTAACTTCAAGTGCGCCTACTGTTTGCCAAATGGCTACACGGGCACGCGCGCCTTCGAGCTGACCCGCGAGGAAATCCGGCGTCTTGTCGTTGGGTTTGCTGGGCTTGGATTTTGGAAAGTACGGCTGAGTGGCGGCGAGCCGAGCGTGCGGCGCGACTTGCCGCAGATCATCGAGGACGTGGCTGCCGTGCCTGGTGTGCGGCGGGTGGCTTTGTCTACCAACGGCTTCCGCCTGCGCGAGCTATGCCAGGAAATCGCGCCGGGTAGCCTGCAACAAGTCAACGTGAGTGTGGATTCACTCGACCGCGAGGTATTCGCGCGGGTCACCGGCAAAGACCTCCTGCCGACGGTGCTTGCAGGCATAGACGCCGCCCTCGCACGCGGGATTGCGGTCAAAGTGAACGCCGTGCTGCTCCCGGAAAACGAAGATCAGTTGGATGCATTTGCCGCCTTCGTGCGCGAGCGGCCGGTGACGGTGCGTTTCATTGAGCTCATGCAAACGCGCCAGAACGAAACCTATTTCATCGGCAAACACAGATCGCCGTCCAGCATGATCACTCGCTTAGAAGCCCGCGGCTGGACGCCTCGGCCCCGTGCTCTGGGTGATGGCCCGGCAACGGAGTTCTCGCACGCCGAGTCGCTTGGTGGACTGGGTTTCGTTTCCGCCTATTCGCCCGGTTTTTGTGATACCTGCAACCGTTTGCGCGTGAGCAGCACGGGCAAGCTTCGGCTGTGTTTGTTTGGCGATGGCGCTTTCGACTTACGTCCTATGCTCGCAGACGACTCCCAGCGTCAGGCGTTGATGGACACAGTGCGGGCACGCTTGGGTGCAAAGACGGCCGGGCACCGTTTGCACGCGAGTGATCCGGGTACAACGGAGCATCTGGCTTCTATTGGTGGTTGACGCTCAGCGCGTAGACCAGCGCACGTCGACACCGGCAAGGTAACCCGGTGCAAGGTCGCGGTCTGCAAGGGCTCGGCGTACCATGCCCGCTGTATTGCTTCTGATTTGGCCTTGGTACTCGCTGCGAAGGCGTGAATCGAGCTCCGCACTCAAAGTCAAAACAACCGTGGCGCGGACCTGGGGCGGACTCGCGTCGGTCACGGTGAGCGTGGTTGTTGCCGTGGCCCTATGACCTCCAGGGAGATCGAAGGTTGAGCTCAGGGGCGTTTGGGCCAGGGCCTGCAAACGTGTTCTGAGTTGGGCATTGATTCGATCCGCCGAGCCGCCGCGCGGTACAACGGGCGGAAACGGAGTCACAGTGCGTGCTGCGGCGGCGCGTGGTGACGAGCTGACTCTGTTTGGAGGAGGCATGCCTTATCCTACAACATCGCCCTCCCGCTTGGCTAACGAATCACGCCCAGCTCTCGCGAATCACAGGACGGCGGAGATCGTAGAACGCATCGAGTAGGGGGGCCAGCTCGGCAGCGGGACCACTGGTTGCAGAAGTGGCAGCACGAAACGCAGTGATTGACGCCAAGGCTTCGGCGCGGGTCATGACCGCAAAATTCGGTGGCGTAAGGTGCGCGGCCTCGTACCCAGCTGCAATCTCGCGGGCATACGCGCGCGCGAAGTTCTGCGCGACGCTTGTGTAGTAGCGTAGGCAGAGCACCTGGTGGCGCTCAGCTTCCCACGCTTCACGTTCGCTCTCGCTCATGCGCCAAAAAGCGTCCATGTGCGTCGTGTATTGGTTGAGCAGTTGATAGCGCTCGTAGAGGAAGCCAGCCATCGGCGAGTCGTCCACACGTGTCCCAACCAAGTAGTCGGCGTAAACCGTAGCCTGACTGGTGAGCGCGCGTTGCAAGTCGAAGTATTCGCGTGTGTGCGGGCCGTCGTACCCTCCGCTGCGCGTCCAAACCGCCGCCATCGTTCCACCGGCCATGTGCGAAAAAAGGCCCCGTGACAGCCTGGGGTCGGCGGGCAAATCGTGGGTGGCGCTTTCCCAGACGCGCTCCTGCGCGATGGCGCGTTCGAAGGCGGGCGCGCTACCTCCATAACCGAAAAGTGATACCAAGTTGGGAAAGGCGGCGCGGACAAGCTCCATGCGTGATTCGTAGCCGTGTTGGCACGCTGCAAAATGCAGATGTTCGATTTGGGCTGCTGCACGCGGCAGCAAGGCGGCGAGCGCAATGACATGGCGGTCGTAGATGCGTTCGGAGTTCGAGTCACCAAACACGATGTCCGCAACGGCGTGGCCCGAAATCATGAGCCTTCGTGGAATCTCTGCGCCATGTTCCGCAGTGGCCCAAACGCGCGCGAGCTCGCCCACTTCCCGGCGAGCACCAAGCTCTACCTCTTGCAGCAAAGCGATGATCTGCGCCGCGCGAGCCGTGGGGAGTCCGAAGGTCCACACGAAACGACGCAGTTGCTCCGTGATCGCCAAATCGAAGACGCGGCCGTCCGCCAAGCGAACGACGTCGCTGTCGTCTGCCTCGCTATCGGTGATCAGCGTGACACGGGTGCGCTCACGCAGCGCGGTCGCTTCCGCAAACACTTGCGAGCGTGCGCCCACGAGCAGGATTCCGTTGTCTGGTGAGGTGATAGGCTCGCGCAGCGCGAGCAGCGCCCCTTTGCGCGACATGGTTGCCACGGCATCAAAAAGGGGAGCAGCGCGACTCGTGGTGCCACGCGCGTGGGTCAGCGTAAGATTGGCGTCAACCGTTCCGTCTGAACGATCGAGGCTATCGAAGAGCGCGCCTGCTTCGGCTTCACCTGAAACACGCCCATCGCGGTTGAAATCCGCTGCCTCGAGATCGGCACCTGCCGTTCGTGGGTCGCTCGTCAGTGACGCGGTCTCGACGCGTGCTGCACCGAAGAGCCTGACGAAGCGATCGCGAGAAATCGTGCCCATGCGCGCGTTATCGCCACGCGGTGCTACACAGTCTTTGACAGCCGATTGTTCGAGACAGACCTTTGTCTATCAGCTGCGCATGCCCAGAAACGCGCGAATGCTTTCCATCTCGTCTGTGCGCTGACCTTCTTTGTGTCGTACGATCAGCGGCGGTTCGTAGCGTTCAGTCACGCCAGCGTTTGCTGCGCTCTTTCGACAAGCAAAAAGCGAGAACAGAGGGTCGATGGTCTCACGAGGCACCACATCGCGCCGGTGTTCGATAGCGAGACCATGTTGCGCACAGGCATCGATCGCGCGCTGGATTTGCGGCGTAGGAAAACAGAATACGAAGCGTGCTGCGTCGTCCTGCATGGCCCAAACTGCGGCGCGGCAGTAATCGCGCACGTCGCCACGTAGCTCGAAGCGTGCATGCGCTTTTTGTGAATCATCGGACATCACTGCTTTTTTGACGTCGA
>JBIKMD010000432.1:0-4948 GCA_044359465.1 Myxococcota bacterium | reverse complement strand
AGTTACGACAACGCGGGCCGACGAGACACGGAATCGCTCAAAGTTGATGGTCGCACTTACCGCTATGAGTACGCGTTCGATCACGCAGGGCGACCTGCAGGGATGATCTATCCGCAAGCGCAAGACGGTTCCGTTTTCGCGGCACGCTATCGTTTTTTGGTGAACGGCTCGCTTGCTGACGTGACAGATGCGGTAAGCGGCTATGTGTTTTGGCGGCGAGAAAAAGACAATGTGCGTGGTCAAACCGTAGACGAGTGGTTCGGAAATTCCGTGCAGACGCACTACGACTATGAGTCGCAAACTGGCCGCGTCAAAGCGATCAAAACCACGAGTGGGAGCAGCGTCTTTCAAGACGAACGCTACATCTACGATCCCGTTGGAAACTTGCAGTCACGCAGTGACGCAACCCAATCGATGACAGAATCATTCGCGTACGACGAGCTTGACCGCCTGACTGGTCACTGTTTCGGGAATGGGATCGCCACACAAGCCACGCAGCCCGTGGCAACGTCTCCGTACACCGCGGTACCACTCGCACCAACGATTCCGCTCGCGCCGACGGTGGCGTATGTCAAACCTAGCGCGGGTGCTCAGCAAGAAGCCTTGCGCACGATGTCACCTATCGCATTGGACGCAGGTCAATCGCTCGTAGCCAGCGCGATCGGCATTCCTCTCACGCAGTCCCGAGTGTACGGATCTGTCGATTCCACATACCGAGCTTGTTCGAGCTATCAATACGACTCACTTGGCAACCTGAAGTTCAAGACCGACACTGGCAGTTACACTTACGCCGCAACGGCTGGTGGGCGCGCGTTGCCGCACTCTCCGTCGAAAGTGGGAAGCGTCGTATTCGGATACGATGCCGCCGGCCGCACCACCTCCACGGGAGGACAAACCAACACCTACACTTCGCTTGGCCGATTGCGCACAGTCACCTCATCGACGCCCCTTCGCAACGAACGGTACGAGTATGATGCAATGGGTGCGCGAGTGAAGGAGACGGGTCTCACCTCGCGTGCCGTCCACGCCGGCGCGTTTTTTGTCGAGCGAACGAGCAATGTGAACGCATCTCTGCAAGTCGCACTTGCAGGCACCTCGCGTGTATCGAGCTTCCTCGTCAGCAACGGAACGCGCATCATTGCGGAGGTCACCCATCACAATGATCCGTTGTCGGTCTCAGCAAGTGGCATGAGCTCTTCGCTCTATCCGTGGGTCAACACGTCATCGCAGCGTATTGGCTTGTCGACTGATGCACGCACGTCGCTAGCGAGCAAGAATGTCGACAGCAATCGTTACGTCCGGTTCCTACATGCCGATCGCCTTGGTTCTCCTGTGGCAACCAGCGGCGCACAAGGCTCGCTGATAGAGAAGAGATCGTATTCGCCCTTTGGCCGCGAGCGATCACCGGATTGGAAGCTAGGACAAACCGCGCCGAGCTTTGCGGATCACCGCGTCGGGTTCACGAGCCATCAGGACGATCTTGCAACGGGCCTCGTCAATATGCGTGGTCGCGTCTATGATCCGCTCTTTGGCCGCTTCCTGACACCCGATCCGTTCGTGCAGGCACCGGGGTATTCGCAGAGCCTCAATCGCAGCTCGTATGTGTTCAACAATCCGCTGCGCTTTCTCGACCCCACTGGTTACCAAGCGACCGGCGGCGGAAATGACTGGGCGCCAGTGCCAATCATCGTCGTGACTCCCGGAGGAGGAGGTGGTGGTGGTGGTGGTGGTGGTGGTAGCGCGTCCCCACCCCCGGCCGCAAAACCAGCCATCCCTTCAAGCGCGGGCGCCGCATCAACCTCGTCGTCCAGCAATTCGACGCCGATTAGTCCCTTCCTTGAACCACGCGTGCCGGGAACCCCGCAGCCAACCGCCACGCCGAATCTCGCGGCAGGAATGGTCGGAGTTCTGCCGGCCATTCGTCCCATTCCATTTCCGCAGCTTGCTTCGCTTGCCCAAACGGGGGCTTCCTGGCTCGCGCGCGGATTGCTGGGCGGCCTGACAATCATCATCAGTATCGCAATTCCAAATGAGCTCGGCGACGGGGACTTTCCACCCGAGTATTACCAGTTGATCGACGACGTGTCTGCCGCGCTTGCGCGTGCCCGAGACACAGCAATAACGAAACCCAAGACTATGCCGAGACTGCGGCCCGACAGTCAGCGCTGCGGTTTGACTGACTTACTGTGTTACGCGTCGCGAACTGGTGGCCACAAACAGATCATCATTGGAGCGGCCGTTCCCGACAAGGAGCTCGCGAGCGTCATCGCCAATTGGTACACGAATCCGAAGCCGACTGGCGACTATTTCACGTACAACGCGCATGCGGTCAAATTCCTTCTCAACGTGATCAACGAAGGCGTAAAAGCGCGCGGCGGCGACCAACTTAGACTTGGAGATTCACGTGGCAACTCGCGATCGGAGAACGAAGGGATGGGTCTCGACCATTTCCATCTATTGCGACTGGCCGACCCTAGGAGCACGGAAAGCGCCTGGAGAAAGGTAGAGGGAACCAACTCTTACAATGGGGTTCATATCCACATCCCCGTGCCAATATCTTCGTGGCCAAGCTACTTGGAATAGATGCACACGGAAAGGTGCGCCGCAAACACGCTGTCTAGAAGCGGCACATAGGGGACCCCTGATCGGACGGTCTGTCTTGCCTGAAGTCACAGGAAACGTTGTCAGACTTACATTCGGCGCCGTGCGTTTCGCACGTCCGTAAGTACCAGTGGTTGGCATCTACCGGCCAGTTCGCGCTAGACTGGCTGGAATGACCGTCCTTGCGATCTTTACAGTTTGCGCGATCGCCGCACCGTCCTCACAACCAGCAGCAGACACGCGTGCCCGCGAGCGCCAGGCATTCAACAACGCTGCCGCCGAGCTAGCCGTGCCGTTGTTCTGGGCCGCGGATGCGAACGACAAGCTCGAGCCTGACGAAGTTGCGCACTTGCTGATGATTGACGGGAGCGAACGCAGCGACTGGATCACGGCGGACGGCCAGTACACGGCCATGGCAAAACAAGCGTTCTCCAAGATCGCGCGGCACCAAGCGGACGCGGCCGACGACGATCCAAGACTGCGCCTCGTACTCGAAGAGCTCAGGCAGGCCCAGCCCGCTTTGATCGCAACGGACCTGCGCGGCGCGAGCGAGGAAGACCGTGCCTTCGTCAAAGCCATGGTCGATGTAGCCAAAGCCCTCGACGCACTCTACTTGAAACAAGTCGGCGCCACGGAGCTCGCGCCGCTTGTGTCCGATGCAGCGAGCCGCGCCGTGTTCGCACGCAATCACGGGCCGTGGTGCGTGCAGCCCGCGACAGAGAAAAACAAGCAATGTAATGCAATTGATACATTGCCTGCAGCGGCATCAGCCCTCTACCCCACGGCGCTCCAAAACAAACCCGGGTTCTGCGAAGGTCTTTTGAAACATCCGTACGCGCGCGCGCTGCTGCACCCGTTTTCAGTGGTGCGCGGTGATAGCGAGTCGCTCAGACCTGTGCCGTACCACATCATTTTTGCGAGCGAGATGGACGCCGTGTCCGTTGCGCTCAAGAAGGCGGCGGAGACGCTAAAAAGCGAAGGCGAGCAGCCGATGCGCGCCTATTTGAACGCGGCAGCGCAAGCGTTTCATGACAACCAATGGACCGCGGCCGACGAGCCCTGGGTGAAGACCGGCGGCGGTGCATCCAAGTGGTATGTGCGCATTGCAGCAGATGAGGCGTACGCCGATCCGTGCGCGCGCAAAGCGGTTTTTCAGCTCAGCTTTGGGCGCATCAACGAGAAGCTCGGCGAATGGCAGAAGAAGCTCGAACCCATGCGCCAAACCATGGAGGAGACTGTCTCTAAGCTAGCGGGGCCTCCTTACAAAGCACGGCAGGTAGCCTTTCGTTTGCCGGACTTCATCGACATCATCATCAACGCCGGTGATGCGCGCCTGCCGAGCGGCGCAACGATGGGCCAAAGCCTTCCCCTCTATGGACGCATCGCGGCCGAAGGGCGGCGCCGTACCGTGGCCATGACCAATGTGTTCACAGACCGAGACAGCTTGGCCGTGCAACGCGCACAAGCCGGGAGCGTATTCTGCCAGAACGCCATGGCCGCCTGGCCCGACGACGCTACCGCGAACCTCATGAACACGGTGTTGCACGAAGCGTCTCACAACCTTGGGCCGTCCGGCATCTACACGGTGGACGGCAAAACCTCGCCGCAGATTTTTGGACCTCATCTATCCTTGGTGCTGAGCGAGCTGCATGCGCAAACTGCAGCGCTCTACTTTGGCGAGTGGTTAGAGAACGAAGGAATCATCTCGAGCCGGCTCGGAGACCAAGCCATTCTGCGCGGCTTGCTCTTCGACTTCGATCACTTGGCGCGCGGCCTCACTAGCGAAGATGGCAAACCCAAACCCTACAGCCAACTCGCCGCCGTCCAAATCGCTGCGTTCGTCAAAGACGGCGGGCTCTTGTGGCGCGCAAACGAGAAGGCTGCGAACGGCCGCGATCTTGGTTGCGTCGCGATCGATGCATCGAAGCTGTCGACTGCCATCACTTCACTCACGACCGCGGTGTCTCAGGTCAAAGCGCAAGGTGATCGCAAACGACTAGAGGCGATGATCGCTGATGCGCTAGCAACAGGAACGCCGCACGCGACCATCTTCTCGCAAGTCTCGCAGCGCTTTCGTCGCTTCCCAAAAATGAGCTTCGTTTATTCCGTTCGTTTCTGAATTAGCTTGACGCTGGGCGCGCAAATGTCGATGGGCCCGCGCCATGAAGCACACAGCGCTTTGCGTGATTTTCTTCGCGGCCTGCGGAACTTATTCGCCAGCCCCTACGGCCACTGAAACCAAGAGCGAGGTGCCGTCTTCGCAGGCCCCTACCCCGGTCGGCGCCGAGCGCCCACCAGAACCGCGCGAGCCGCGTGAGCCTCCGCGCCCGGGACTGAGCGTCACCTC
>JBIKMD010000431.1:0-4949 GCA_044359465.1 Myxococcota bacterium | reverse complement strand
CTGGCAAGCTGATCGCCTATGAAACGTGCGATGCGGCTTCACTTGTCGCCCTGCAGTACGCCGAGTTCGCGACCTTCCCTGAGCAACTGCAGCGGACCATCGCTAACAACGCCTCTCACTCTGACTCATTGGACCGGGATTCACGCAAAGCTTTTTATCTGCGCGTGATCTGGCCGTCACTCAAAGGAACCGAAACAAGCAAAGTGCTCGATGAACACGGGCTGGCGCTGGTTCAGCCGTTCTTGCCTTCCATGCCCTGGGAGGTGATGCCCAGGGGGTGGGAGGGGTGGAGGTTCGCGTCGCGGACTGTTCAGCTTTTGTCGCTCGTGCGGATAAAAGGAGGCCTGCCCTATATGGATGAACTACTCAGAGTCGGACGGAAAAATTCTTCGTTCACTATGGAGGAAGGTGACGAGGTCATCATCGCAAACTTCTCCTATGACGACGCGGTCGGATTCTTGCACTACCTGTACGGGGATAGCTTCGCTAACATCGACTCAGAGGAGCGGGGAGCCCTTATCAGATCGATTGTGGCCAATTGCCTTCGCAACGAAGGCGACGCTGCGGCCCTATTCAACAGGCTAACGCAAAGCGACAAGATGCACCTGGATAGCGCGACCTACCTCGCGTTCGCAGATGCGGCCGGGACCAAAAATTGAGCCGCAGAATCCTCGTGAACGACCATAGTTCCTGAGAGCGTAGGCGTAAGGCGTCCGAACATACAATTTACGCATTGGGTGGTTGAATCGCGACTTAGCGTCGCAAGGAGCCGCTAGCGAAGTCTAGAAAAGCGTTGATTGCCTCTGCGCCAAGACTCGAGGCGCGCGAGCTAAACCAGGCTCTCACCAAAAACCGCGGCGATCTTCTTCACGAACGCGTTCTCTGCCGCCAGCAACATTTCGAACATCACACACACATCTAACGGCTTGCGGGTGATGCAGCGAGTGACGCTGAGCGATTCCTGGTTCTCCACCAGCGATTCGACTATGCGGGGCGAATGAGTGATCTAAAAGTGTTGGCGCAGGAGCTGTACGGTCTCGAGCTCATTCACCGCGAGCAAACGTTGGACGACGCGCAGTCTGAACGTTGGCAGGCCTTGGCGAAACAAGTGTTCGCACGTGAACGTGATGAAGAGCGGCGTCGCAGCTCGCGCATCACTGGCAGTGGGAAAGCCAAAGTAGAGATCGCCGGCAAGACCTCCATTTTCGACGTGCTCGATGTGAGCTGGGGTGGCGTGCGCCTCGAAGGCAAAGGCGCGAACAAATTGAGCGACGGCGCCGAAGCCATCCTCATTGGTGTGCTCGTCGACAAGGAGTGGGTCGATCTCAACGTGGGTTTCAGCGTTGTTCGTCGCTTGGGCAAAGGCGCCGCGGCGTTGCGTCTGACGGACTTGGATCCGCCGCGCCGCCAACAGTTCTTCGAGCACGCCTACTATCCAATGTACCTCTCGCACCTCAAAGCCATCGCCGAGCTCTGACGCAAAGCTGACGGTCCCTCGTGTTTGCAAGGTGAGCCACAAAGGGCAGGCGTCGGCACGTACGTACGCGCGGAGATGACTATGATCCGCTCGCTTTTGACGCTTTTTCTGATCGCATGCGCTACACCTCACTTCGGTGCCGAGAGTCCCTCTGCTGCGCAGGTTGAGGCTGATGCGCTCCGCTCGCTGAAGACCAATGAGGTTCTTGGCGACATTCTCTACGGTCAAACGAAGGGACCGTATCTCTACACCGGCGACCCTTACTATCAGGCGCTTCGTTTCGACGGGGCATCAGGCGACGAAGTCACCCTAGAAGTCACCGGCTCCGGCCGCGCACGAGCGTGGATTCAAGATCCAAACAACCTGACGCTTCGCACGGGGATTCCCACCATCACTGGCGCCATTCTCGAGCTCACCACCAAGCTGACGAGCACCGGCGCGCACACTATCGTATGGCGAGAGATCGAAGAGGAAGAAAGCTCCATCGTGGTGACTCTGAATGGCGTCCACGCAACTCCACCGCCTCCACCGCCTCCTCCTCCTCCTCCTCCTCCTCCTCCTCCTCCTCCTCCTCCTCCAGCTTGTGACAGCGCGATCTCTGACTGTGATGGTGACGGGTGGCTCGTTAGCCAGGGTGACTGTTGTGATCAGACAAGCGACTGCAGCACTCCGAGCATCGCGCATCCCGGCGCACTCGAGGTCGCGGGCAATGGCCAAGACGATGACTGCGACAGCGTCATTGACGAGCAGAGCTTGCCTCCTGCTGCTTCTGCTTGTGATGCGCAGCTCGCTTCGAACTCTCAGACTGCATCCGACTACGCCAAGGCGCTCGACATTTGCGACACTGCGCTGCTCGATGCGAAGTTGTTGCGAGCCGACGGTTCGCCCCTTGCTGCGAACAGCCCACAGATTTCCATTCGATCTCACTTTGGTCAGAACATCACGCCACAGCACGGCAGCGGCATGATAGTTCTGTCCACTGGCGTCGCTTCTGACGCGACTCAGACGAATCCAGGTTCAAGCGCCGCCAGTGAGCTGGGCACCAGGCTTGGCGCTGTTGCGCAAATCGGATCGTGCACGAGCTCGCTTTGCGTGAAGGACTGGCTCCTTGCCGCGAGCCCGCCATTCAAGCTGCCATCCGAGCTTCCTCGGATTCCGAATTGCACGGGCTGGACCTTCGGAAACACGGCGAAAGACTCGGTCATGCTCGTGCTCACGTTGCGGGCACCAAACAATGCTAACGCGTTCAGTTTTCGTTCGGCTTTTTTCTCAGCCGAATATCCAGAGTTCGTTTGCAGCATGTTCAACGATCAGCTCATCGTGCTCGTCGACACACCATCGCCGAGCGCCAACCCCGCTCACAAGAATCTCATGACTTACACGCTCAACGGTCAGCCCTGGCACGTGAATGCGCAAGCAGCCAACGGCACCGGGTTGTTCAACAGCTGCAAGCCCAATGGCGGACTCAGCGATTATTGCTGGGATGATTCGGTCAGCACGCAATCGTGCTCCAGCGGAGAAGGTTTGCTCAAGGGCACCGGTTTTGATTCCGCCACTCCATCTGACTGCAACATCGGCGGCGGCACTGGTTGGTTGACGACCAAAGGCAACGTCGTGCCAGGCGAGATCGTACAAATTCGCATCGCGCTATGGGACGTTGGTGATGACGCGGTCGATTCGCTCGTGTTGCTCGATGGTTTTCAATGGCTGCAGAATCCGGTGGCGCCCGGCACCACGAACTGACGTAGGCTGTTACGGAAACGACAGCGAAGTCGTGGAAATCAGCGCGCGGTAAGACACGTCGCGTGTGTAGTCGTCCGTATTGATCGCTTCGCGCGCGCTCGTCGTCGCAAAACTGTCCACCGTGAAGTTGCTGTCGGACGCGGACACCTGCCACGAAACGGTCGCGCCTGCAGTCATGGCCGTGCCGGGTGAAAGGTCCCGAACCCAGGTGGGAATCGTGCAGCTCGATCCCATGGTGAAGCAGTAGATCCCACGCTGGCTGCTGAACAGCACGCTGCGAAACATCTTTCCTGAGAATCCACCGGGCGACCATTGCAATGGGGCGCCATACGCTACGCTCGCCGGCACCGTGACCTGCGGCAGCTCCGGCGCGGCGCCGAGTGTAGCTCCAGAACCGAGGCGCACGAATGAGGTGAGTGACGTATTCATTTTGCTCATCGTATGGCGTGCGAACGCTCGAAAACCGGGCGTGGTGGGATAGAGGTAGGTGTGCACCATGTTGTTGTTTGCGTCGAGCGTGGCTGGCGGCAGACAGGGCGACACGCCGGTGTAACAATCACTCGCGACTCGCACGGGTGTTGCGGCGGCCGGATCGCCAGCGACTAAAATGAGTTGTCGTTCAGTGAACGTGAAACCGCCCGTTGGCACGGGCGCGGTGACGATCCCCGTCGCTCCCGTGACGCCCGTGAGGGTCACGCCGTAGACACCGTTACACGTGACTTGGCCAGCGGAGCCCGTGCCGCCTATGGTGTATGTTTGATCAGAGAGTGCGTTGAGCGGTGGCGTGTCGCACTGGCCGGCGGCAAGGTACGTGCGCGGCGTGTGACCTTGGGTGCTCGTGGTGTTGACGTTGACAGGTGTGCCATCGACGCTCGACTGTAACTCGATCATCATCGCGCTTTGCGAGAAGACCACATTGTTCGAGCTGGGAAACTCGAACGAGACAGCGGGCAGAGTGGTGTAAGCCGTCGTTGCCCAAGGTGGCCTCGTCGAGTTGAAACGTTGGCGCGAACCCGTGCTCGAAATGGGCACGCCTCCAAGTGTAGCGGTGGACCACATTGGCAAGATGGTGGCGGAGTTTGCAGCAGTGAAGAGTGTGCCGCTCGCGTTTTCCACTTCCCACTGGAGGTCGATCACAGAAACACCACCGGTGCCGTAGTCCGCGAGCTTTTTGAGGACCGGATCCGAGCGCGTGAGCCCTTGGTAGAAATAGGTGTCGATCGTTCCGGAAAAAACGTTCACGCCGAACACCGCTGCAGAATAGGGGTCGCCGCGGCCTACGGGAATCAAAAACGTCGCGACGCCGTCGGGGCCTGCTGTCTTGCTTTGTCCTTCCACTAAAATCGTGTCGCCGGGAGCGGCGGCATTCGTGGCGGTCACCACTTTCACCGTGACGTTCTGTGCGCCGAGCAGTTGCACGGGGACCGTGAGGATTGCGGGTTGTGATCCCGGAAACGTGGCAGTGACGGTGAGTGTGTGATCACCGTGCGTGCCCGTGAGATCTGCGGACAACGCCAGACTTTCGCTCGTTGCGCTCGTGTTGCTTGCGAGCGTGGCCATCATCCCGCTCGGTACACCGCTTACGCTCAACCCGACGCTCCCGTTCTGCGCAGCACCAAAGCGCGAGATGTTGATGCCGACGCTTCCGCTTTCACCTTGACGAAAGCTGACGCTCGGCGAAGCGAGTGCCAGCGAGATCAAGACGGGTACCGGCTTCTCGAGCACGGTG
>JBIKMD010000430.1:0-4951 GCA_044359465.1 Myxococcota bacterium | reverse complement strand
CCGTGCATGTTAGTGATTTGCTGTTTGCTCACAAGCATTAATTCGCCTGGAACTGCCGCTGAACCCGAAACCCGAGCAGTCTTCAATGCTTTGGATGCCGAGCTTGCGCGTACCCGCACCATGCGGCTCGAGTCGTATCCCCCGCCGTATTTTGTTGCCTTCGCCTTCGAGGATGTGCAGTCGGCCGATGTGGTAGCGCGTTTTGGTGAGGTGAGCCGTATGGAACACGCTCATTCGCGACCAATTTACACGGAAGTTCGCGTGGGTGACTACGCCTTCGACAACACCGCAGGAAGCGGCGAATCGTCGGATGTGTATGACCTCACTTATGTGGCGCCGCGCATGGGCCCGTTACGTTTCGACGCCGCTGCGCTGCGCGCTGCGTTCTGGTTGCTCGCTGACGAGCAATACAAAGGGGCGACGAGTCTCTTTCTCAAGAAGAAGGGTGCCCGTGCGTACCAGATTGATCCTTCGGATAAAGACGGCTGTTTCACCAAAGAAAAGGCGCGCCAGGACGAAAAGCCTGTGCCCGCTCTGGTGTGGAGCGACGCGAACGAAGCCGCCCTCGCCAAACGTGTCTCGAGTATTCTCGGCAAAGAGGCACACGTGTTCGACAGCACTGTTGCGCTGAGCGCGCAGCGTCGCGAGCGTCACTTCACTTCCAGCGAAGGCGCGAGGTTGCTCTATGGGCGTCGCATTTACGCGGCGCAGCTCTCAGCGATGACCCGCGCGAAAGACGGAATCCTGCTCGAATCACAGCGCGCGTTTTACGCGGCGAGCCGCGAGCGATTGCCATCGGATGCGCAGCTCGAAGCAGAAGCACGAGCTTTAGCGGCAGATTTAAAAGCGCTTGCTGAAGCCCCGATGATCGATCCGTACACGGGCCCTGCGATCCTCGCGCCCGAGGCGGCCGGCGTGTTGTTCCACGAAGCGCTTGGTCACCGTTTGGAGGGCGAACGACAGAAGGATTCGGGAGACGGGCAGACCTTCAAAGGCCAAATTGGTCAGCGCGTGCTGCCGGCGTTCATCGACGTCGTTGACGACCCTACACTCGTGCAAGCGCATGGTCTCGATCTCAATGGCTTCTACGAGTTTGACGAAGAGGGCATTCCCGCCGAGCGTGTCTCGCTCGTAGAAAAAGGCTTGCTCAAAGGCTTCTTGCTTTCACGCACGCCCGTTGAGGGTTTTGCGCGCTCGAATGGGCATGGCCGCGCAGAAATGGGGCAAAAACCGCAGGCGCGTATGGGCACCACCATCGTGAATGCGCGTGGGGGCGTCAGTGAGGCGGAGCTCAAACGCTTGTTGATCGCGGAGGCGAAGAAGCAGGGCAAACCCTATGGGCTCATTCTGCGCGATGTTGCTGGCGGCCAGACGAGCACCGAGACCGGTGGTTACCAAGCGTTCAAAGGCGCGCCGCGTATGGTCTACACGGTCGATGTGAAAACTGGTGAAGAGCGGCTCGTGCGAGGCGTAGAGATTGTAGGTACGCCCTTGTCCGCGCTGTCACGGATTCTTGCGGCTGGTACCGATCCTCGCGTGTTCAACGGCTATTGCGGCGCAGAAAGCGGGTACGTGCCGGTGTCGACCATCGCCCCCGCGTTATTGCTCAGTGAGATCGAGCTCCAACGTTCCAGTAAAGAACGGCAACGCGCACCGCTGCTTCCGCGTCCCTGAGTCATCGCACGAAATGCCTACTTCTTTGCCCCGAGTTTGGCTTGTTCTAAGCCGAGCGTTTTCGCGTCCACCTTCACGCCGAAGAGCGCAGTCACGAGGGCAGGGAGCTGCGCAGCGGGGTCTGTCGTTTCCGTTCTCATGAGGCGTACGGCTACGATTTTTCGCGCAGGGGCAATGAGCCAGAAGGACCCGCGCAGGTCAGCGGCGTAGAACAAGGTTCCCACGCCCTCGACGTCGTGCCGGCGAAAGAGCATGCTCACGTTGTCATCTGCGACACTCGGTGTACTTGCCGCGAGAATCCATGCCTCGCTGAACAAGCGACCCGCCGGTGTCTTGCCGCCATCGATGAATGCGACGCCGAGTTGGGCGAGATCCATCGCGGTCCAGCCGATGCCGCTGCTGGCAAGTGGCATGCCCTTGGGGTCGCGTGTCCATGAGGGGCTCGAGAGGCCGAGTGGTGCGGCCACTTCAGCGTTGAACAATTCGTCGAGCTGGCGATCGCTGGTTTTTGCAACGATGCCAGACAGCAAGTTGAAGGCGCGCGCGTTGAAGCTGTGTTTCGTTCCGGGCTCACTTTGCATCTCGGCAGCCAGCGCGAATTGTAGTGCGCTCGGCGGCGAAATTGCGTCATCGGGTGCAGGCGCTCGCAAACCCGTCGAGTGCTCCAGAATATGACGGAGCGTGACCAGTCGTTTGGTCCCTTGTTCCCACTCTGGAAAGGTTTCGTACACCGGTGCGGAGAGTGATTTTACTTTGCCGCTGTCGATCAGCTTGCCGAGGGCAAAGGCGCTGACGTGCGCGGAGAGACGCCCTAAGTCGATCACTGGCGCCGTAGGCGTCGCGGACCACTCCACCGCCACCTTGTCGTTTTCTAGCACGACGAACGCGTCGCCAAGCTGAATGATCTTTGCTGTCTCCAGCAGTTTGCGCAGCGGGCTGTCCTTGTCTTGATCGGGCCGCCGAGTGGCTACCAGTGGTGGTGGCGGCACGGGCGCGCTAACGGCCGGGGTCGCCTCAAGGCGTGAAGCATCTCTGCTGCGCCCAAGGAGAATCCCGCTGAGCAAGCCCGTGAGCAACACCACGAGTGCTAGCGCCGCGAGCACCGGAGGTTTGGTCCACAGTTGCTCGTCGTCATCCTCCTCTTCTTCGTCTCTGATTTGTGCGGCGGCCGCGCCGAGAGGCTGAGTGGCCGGCGCAGGGGGCGGCACAGATGCCGCAGCGGCGACGAGCACCGGTTGTGTTTGGGGTACGGGTGCCACCGCGTGACGCAAGTAGTTCGACTCTGCGCGAGAGGTGCTTATTTTTTGCAGCTCTTCATTGAACACGCGGGCGTTTTCGAAGCGAAGCCGGGGGAGCACGCCCATCGCACGTCCGACGATCGAGACGAGCGCGTCTGGCGCGGTGGGACACACGCGTTTGAGCGGAACCACTGCACCCTGCGCTGCCACCATGGTGCCTTCGAGTGAGGTGGCGTCTTCAATGGGTTCTTTGCCGGAGATCAAATAGTAGAGGAGCGCACCGAGTGAGTAGGTGTCGCTTCGCGTTGTAACGGTGTTACCGAGCAAGGCCTCCGGCGCGATGAACGCGGGGCTACCAATCGCGTTGGCTCCCTTCTTCACCTGCACAGCGCTCAAGTGGGCGAGCCCAAAGTTGTTGATGACGATGCGACCGTCGGGCCGCACCATGATGTTGTCGGGCTCGAGGTCGCAGTGGATGACACCTTTGTCTTGTGCCTGAGCGACGATCGCACAAACCCGCTGAAGGATGCCCACTGCTTCTTCTGGCTTCGGCTTTCCTTTTTTCATCACGAGCTTCGACAAGCTCATGGCGTCTAGAACTTCAGTCTCGCAAAACGCCGGCGTTTGCTCTGCTTCCGAGTGCGACAGAATGCGGACGACACCGTCCATCTCGAGCTTCATCTGATCGCTGACGGCCTTGACGAACATGGCACGCGCATTGGGATCTTCTGCGAGGAAGTCGTAGAGACGTTTGACCACGGTCTCTTTGGCAGTCTTTCGATTGTAGACCAAAAACAGATCACCCGCAGACCCGCGTGCGAGCTGTTTGCGCACGTCGAAGTGGTCCGGGATCATGGCTGATTTTTGCCTTGGGTCCTGGGCGACGACTTCTTTCCAACGCAAGCGGAACAAGGCGACTGGCTCGGCTTTGCCCTTGAATGAGGCCGAACCAGCGCTCTCTATCGGCCATGCTTTGTTCACGGGCTCTGACACTGTAGCGGACATCAGGATCTCATCCGCCTGCGCTTGGTGCTCAATGCGCGCCGCTACGTTGACGACGTCACCA
This sequence comes from Myxococcota bacterium, assembly GCA_044359465.1. GTDB lineage: Bacteria > Myxococcota > JADLHZ01 > JADLHZ01 > JADLHZ01 > JADLHZ01. The sequence continues at coordinate 973 of JBIKMD010000430.1, read as the reverse complement.
TAGATGTCGCCCTCTTGCGCGATGGCGACGCCTGCATTGAGGGCAATGCGAATGTGTATTTGCTCATCTTGCTGCGAGATGCTCTGGTTGTGTGACGCTAGCGCCTGCTGCATGCGCGAAGACGCGCGTAGTGCATCCGTCGCGTTGCCAAAGTAACCCATAATCGCGTCACCAATGGTTTTCACGATGACGCCGCCGTGCTGCTGCACGATGGGAAAGAGGAGCGCGTTGTGCGTGAGCACTTTCTCGCGACCTTTCAGATCGCCGTAGCGCTCATAATATTGTGTGCTGCCGACGAGGTCCGTGAACATGACGACGATGTGTTTGTCGTGGCCGCTGAGCTTCTTCGACTGCTGAGCGCGCAGGTTCATCAGCTCCTGCTGCTGCTTGGGGTCTAGGATTTGTGTGGACTCGACTTCATCTTCTTCGTCTAGCGACGACGAAGGCGAAGGAGTCTCGCCGCTTCGAAGCGCGTTGAGCGCGGCTGAAAGCTCGCGCATCGCATGTTCACCCGTCTCTCCGCTGCCCACCCGCACTTTGTCCGCCATTGTAGGCAGATGATAGCCTGGCTCCTGTCCGCTAGCTCGACAAACTCATGAAGCGGCGTCGACACGGTCGAGCCAGGCGCGAAGCTTGTCCGCACGTTCAATGAGCGACTTCTGCCAAGGGGTCAAATCCAGGCGTAGGCTCTGCAATTGACCGAACAAAGCGACGTCTGCCACGGACAAATCGTTCCCCAGCCAGAAGCCGTTTTTGGGTGCGCGGTCGTCCAGGTGCGCAATGAGCTTCTCGAAGCGCTCCCAGCAGCGCTGAGGTCCTGCTCTCGAGACGTCACGCGCGTGTAGACCTCGCAGAACACGTTTGCGAATGAGTGAAGGTACAACGGCGCGCACGGGTGCCGGCATGTCTGGGAAGTAGGCGGCTTTGACGGCGGGCCAATTGCGATCGTCGTACCAGCGAGACGCTACGACGA
>JBIKMD010001123.1:0-4953 GCA_044359465.1 Myxococcota bacterium | reverse complement strand
TGAAAATCTTCGTTTGAACTGCGGATTTTAGGTTCAACCGTCCCCGGGATCCATCCAATCCTGATCCAGAAGGATTCGACCAAAGCCAAACATGGCAGACACCCGAAATCCATTTGGAAGACGGCCGCATCCTGGTTCTCGAATCCACCTGAAGATCCGGCCAGACTCGCCGAAAATCCGCCGACAAACGAAATCTTGCCAAAGCGGCGCGGAGAGCTATATTCACACTAAATGAAACCCGCAGCGAAATCTTCCGCTTCCGCCAGTTCATGGCGTCAAGAGGGCTATCCTTCGTTTGACTTCGTCCAAGCGGTTTGGGGCTTTGCCGGTTTGGTTGGAGTTCGCTATCGCTCTCTCTGCTTTCAGCGTTTCAGTTTTCAGTATTTCAGCTTTACCCATATCCCCATTTCCCCGCCCTCCAGTCTTCGCCAAGGCTACGACAGGCAGGCCGGTCCGACCCAGTGGCTCTTTCAGGGGCCTCCCGCAGAAAACAAACTACTAGCAGTATGAAAACTTATAAAAATTCCTTCCGCCCCCACTCGGATCAGCAAGGCTTCGCCCTGATTGCAACTATCCTGCTGATGGTATTGCTTGTCATAATTACGGTTGGAACGCTCAGCCTATCCGCTGTTACCCTTCGTAGCGGTGCGCATGAATCCGCACAAAGCCGTGCACGCGCAAATGCACGAATGGCTTTAATGATCGCCGTCGGCGAATTGCAACGGCACTCGGGCCCCGACACGCGGGTGACGGCATCGGCCTCAATCCTCAATCCCGTCAGTGCCAGCAGTAGCGACGAGCTGGCGGTGACCGGTGTCTGGAAAAGCTGGGAGGGCAGCGATCACATCCAGACGGGTGATACCGCCGCGAGACCGATCGTCCCGGATTATGATTCCAAGCGGCGACCCGCGACTTCTTCAAGCGGCCGGTTTTTGTCCTGGCTGGTCTCCAAACCTTCAAATATCAATGATGCGGATCTCATCAGAGATGACCCGGCTTGGAATGTCGGCACGGCCCTCGCGAATATTGTCAGGAATACCCCGTTTAACGGTTCGGTGCCATTGGTTTCCACCGGCAGCCTGGCGGCGGGTGATGCCCGCCAAGTGCATGTAGTCCCTGTGCCGATCGAGGGCGGAGGAAGCCAACGCGGCACCTACGCTTGGTGGGTGGGTGGAGAGAACCAAAAGGCGCGCCTGCCAGAGCCTTACAATCCGGTCAACGACGATGTCGCAGGGTGGTCGCTGCTGGCAAAGTCACATGCAGTCGCAGATCCCTCAGCCTTGGAATTGGACACCTTGCTCGCTGCGGATGGTCCCGCCAAGGCTGCCAAAGCAGTGTCCTTGGGCACAACCTCATTGCTCGCGGGAAATGCCGTCCCGGACCCGGATCCATCCAAGCAATTCCACGACTTGTCCACCTCATCCGTCGGTCTGCTCACCAACACCGCCACCGGCGGCTGGCGCAAGGATCTCTCGCTCGTTACCGAAAATTGGGACACGACGCTGCCCGCGAGCGGCCTGCCTTTTTTCCGAATCAACGCCACCACGACCACCAGCGTCTCCAAGCCGACTACCGCAACCGCCCTGACAGCGCCTCAATCCATTCTCTACCCATGGAGCACCTACAGCAACTTCCCCGGCGCAGGTAGTCTTACGGCGTATCGTTTCGGGGCTGTGAACTCATGGCATAATCTCAAGCATTACGCGACAGCCTACAAACGCCCCCCCTCCATCACCGCCCCCTCGATCGATATCATGTCCGCTACGAATGCCTTCGCATACATGCATGAAATCCGAACACCAATGGCGATCGCCCGCGTCCATTGGCTTTTTTCCCACCGGACAGTGCTCCAGAGCGCTGACCCTGATCCTGCGTTGAGGAATACTTACAAACTGGAATTTCTCATCACCCCTGTCCTCACGATGTGGAACCCATACAATCTCTCCCTCACCAGTCCCACCTATTCTATCAGACTTTTTAGGCCCATGCCTTGCGCCTTCCGGCACTACGATAGAAATGGGAACCCACGGCCTGAATTCCGCAAGCTGACACATGCCGGGTATTCTATTCACGGAGGCGACTATTTCCACATGCCTGGAATATTTCCTTCAATATCTCAGCTAAACTACAGCATCCCGGCATTCACACTGGCTCCCGGTGAGACACGGGTGTTTAGCCCTACCGGAGCCCCGGTTCAGCTGTCCGCCGGGACACTGCCCCTTTCCCCGGGATACCGTCCGAACACGGGCCATTGGGTGGATATCTCGTCGTTCGCTGGCCGCTTTGATGCGGGTAGTCCAGTTAAGGTGGATGCGGTGTTCGATGCCAAATACCAAACAGTAGCAAATAATCCAAGTTTCACATATACGGGAGTCTGGTTCGACATGAATAACTCGTTCGGTCAATACATTCAGGTGAACCGGATGGAATATCCTGCTGCATTCGCTCCCGTTTATTGGCCACCCATCGGTGCCGTAGAACTGGCAAGCCCAAGCGCCGCAGAAATCAACGGCATCTGGAGGCCCATCCTCTCTGCTGTCTATGGTCCGCGGATTTCCGGCCCTAGCAGCACCGGCTTGCCGGGCAAGGGTGTCCTCCAGGCCAATCCGATGGCGCAATTCGTGGCGCAGATACCATGGCTAGGCAAACACCCTGCCAACGGAGCGAATGATTTTAGCTTCTTCAAACACGGGGCTTTGGACACCTTCCTGCCAAACGCCAACGGCACCAACAACCGGGGATTTATTATTTCCGGGTTCACCCCAGCCGATGGACTCTCCCGCGTTGTCTTGAACGAGATTCCCCGACGTGCTCTCGTCTCTCTGGCGGAGCTACAGAATTGGGATATGCGGTCCCTAAACGGACTCCCTCCTTTCCAGCTCAACATCATCGCCAATAGCGACGCTTCACCTCTCTTTAACCGCAAGGATGTCCATACCGACACCCTCCAGCACGACGACTCGTACTGCGCAAACCACCTGCTGTTCGATGACTGGTTCTTCTCCTCCATCGCCCCGAAATCCGCCAGCCTCGCCCCCCCCACCGCTTCCGAGAACCTCCAGAAAACCTTCACCGAATTCGTTTCCGGCGCCGTTCCATTGCCCAACCGCGCCTATCAGCCGCTCCGCGAGGACTCAGCCGCCGCGCAAACCACAAGCGGAGCCGATACCTTGTTTACGAATCACGCCAACAAGCCGGACTCCTGGCAGACCATCGCCTCCCGGCTGGAGGTGGCGGGCATGTTCAACGTGAACTCGACTTCCGTGAAAGCATGGCGCGCCCTGCTCGGACACGCCCGGAACCAGAAAATCCCACACCACACCGAGGTAGGCACGGGCCTTTCCGCTGTAACCGATTACGCCCACTCCCGCTTCAGCGTCGCGGGCGATGTGAAGGCGGGCGATCCGGGCATGTCCGGCTTCAACGGAAGCTCGGAAATCACCGGATACCGTCTCTTCGACGATCCATTGCTCGACATCCTCGCGGAAAAAACCGTGGAACAAGTCCGTCTGCGCGGCCCTTTCCTCTCGCTTTCCGAATTCGTGAACCGCCAGCTCACAGATGATGACGATAAACTCGATCTCGCCCTCGCGGGTGCCATCCAGACCGCGCTTAACAAGATGTCCATTGATGCCGGAGCCAATGATCCTTACGCCAAACTCAAAAGCCCGGCGATGTCCCAAGACACCGGGGATCCCAACAATCCAAAAATGGCGGATGTCAATTACAGTTTCAAGGAAGCCGCCGTCGGCAAAAGCACCTACGGCCTGCCCGGCTGGATCCGCCAAGCCGATGTGCTGCGCCCCATCGCTCCCATCCTCGCCGCCCGCGACGATACTTTCACGATCCGCGCCTACGGCGATGCCCGCGATGCCACGGGGAAAATCACCGCCCGCGCCACCTGTGAGGCCACCGTGCGCCGCACTCGTGATTACGTCGATCCCACGGATGCCCCGGACATCACCACCGCCCCCATCGCTAACATCAATCAACTCTTCGGCCGCCGCTATCAAATCATCTCCTTCCGTTGGCTCCACGCCAATGAAATCTAACGATTATCCCATGCCTCACCTACTCCGCCTCTTCCTCCTGCTCCTCCCCGCCATGGCACTCATCCTGCCAGCCACCGCACAGGATAAACCCAAGCCTCCTCGCACCTGCCGCATTCTCTTCCTCAACGGCCCCGCCTCTGCCCCTCAAAAACTCCACCTTTTTGATGGCGTCAGCTCGCAGGAGGTGGATCTCCCACGGATGAACTTCTCACCCGTGTACCAAATCCACTCCGATGCCACGGCGCTCGCCCTGCTGACGGAAACGCCCGCTCCCGCTCCCAAGGCTGGCACGCCTCCCTCCATTCCCGCCGGTGCGCCAACCGCCACCCTCACGGCATCCATGACCGATTTCTACCTGATCCTTTCCAGCGACCCCGCCAACAAAGTCGCCCCAGTTCAAATCCAAGTCATCCACGCGGATGCTGCGAATTTCAAAGATGGCCAAATGCTCTGGTACAACCTCACCGACATCAAGATCGCCGGCATTCTTGGCTCGCGCAAACTGCTTATCGAGCCGAAATCCCGTATCATACTCGATGCCCCGGCCGCCCGCATGGAAGACTACGGGGTGAATATCCGCTATCTCCCACCCGGCAAAGCACAGACCGAACCCCTATGCGAAACCCGTTGGACGCACGATCCGCGCAGCCGCAGCGTCGTCTTCATCCTCATGCCCGAAGGCTCCTTGATTCCGCGCATCTTCGGCATTTCGGATTTCCGCCCGAATGTGAACCAAAATCCAAATACCGCCCCCTGAAATATCAGGCGATTTCATATTTTAGGGGTCGCGTTTTAGGGGTCTCGTTTTAGGGGTCGGGTGTCGCATTTTAACCCGAAATCCGAAGTGGAGTAAAGCATCGTTTGGCTACAGGTCATATGGTAGAAGGGTTGTGTCAAATAA
>JBIKMD010000429.1:0-4966 GCA_044359465.1 Myxococcota bacterium | reverse complement strand
CCCTTTTTGTCTTTGATCGTCTTCTTGCCGCCACTCATATCGTCCATCATCTTCTCGAGACTCTTGAACGACATGTCGGTGCCTTCGGCGATCATCTTGTCGAAGTTGGCTTTCACTTTTCGCAGGCGCTTGAGCTCCGAGCGCACAAAACCGGAGCCAGCAAACTTGGCGCCAAAGTCTGGGTCTTCAGCAAGCTCGCCCCAGTGTTCGAATTGCCCAAATTGACCGCTGACGCGCACGCCAAGCTCGGCGAGGCGCGCGCCGTTCTTGCGCAGCTCAGCCTTAATCGCCTCTTTGCGCTCGTCGCTGGCGTTCGGATATTCTTCTTTGAGCGCCTTTTGCGCCTCGAAGAGCCTTTGCGCTTCGGCGTTACGCGCGTCGATCGAGCTCTTCGCTTCTTTGGTGATCGACTCGCCATTTTTTTGCAGGTTCGCTTTTTTCTCAGCGTTCCACTTGGCCCAGTCGGTTTCGGATTTGGCTTTAGGCGCATCAACGCTGCTCGCGCCGCCGTCAGCTTGCTGGCCCGCGCCCACCGCGACTTCTTTGTCGTCGTTATCGACGCCGACTTTACCTTCATTCACCGTCACGCGCGTCGAGCCGTCATCACCCGCGGCGGTTTCGTACTCGGTGCCGCGCGCGCCTGCGACGCAGGTGGGCGTGATGACATCGAACTGGTTGCCACCCACCTTGGCGGAAATTTTCGACCACAGACGGCCGATGAACAGCACCATTGCTGGCTTTGGGTTCTCGGTTTTCAGCGCCTGCACTTGCATCTCGGAGCTTTCGCGCAGCTTGAGCGTCACGCCGGTCGTGAGCGTCATGGTGACCTCACTCTGCGGGCCGGTTTTCACGCGAGAGCCTTCTTTGACGACCTGCCCCTTAGTTGCCGCGCGGTAGTCACCGCCGTCCGTTGCGACGGATACCTTGCCCGACATGGCGGTAATGGTGGCATCGATTCCACCAAGATTGAGCGTAAGAACAAGCGCGATCACGTTCATGGATTCCCCTTCAAACAGTCTTCAATCGTATACCAACCAGCGGGCTGCCGAACCAAAAATGCTGCAGCGCGCAAGGCTCCAACGGCAAACAAATCGCGGCTTTGTGCACGATGGGTGAGCTCAATACGGTCGTGCTCCCCAAACAAATAGACGGTGTGCTCGCCGATCACGTTACCTCCTCTGACTGCGAACACTCCAATTTCTTCAGTCTGGCGTTCACCAACTAGGCCGTCTCGTCCGGTCACCACTCTGCCGCCGCGCACGTCTTTGATGGTCTCGACCAGCCGCAGGGCCGTGCCAGAAGGCGCGTCCTTTTTCTTGTCATGGTGCGTTTCAACGATTTCTGCGGCGTAGGACGGCCCAAGCGCCTGCAGCGCAACCCGCAACGCGGCATTCAAAGCGGCCACGCCGAGCGAGGTATTTGCCGCTACGAGCACGGGGATATCTTTGGCAGCCGCCCGCAAAACGCTGAGTGTCTTTGGCTCGAGCCCTGTTGTGCAGATGACAATCGGCCGGCGCGCAGCGAGCGCGGCCGCAACCGAGGCCTCCGTCACCGAGGCATGGGCGAACTCAATCCACACGTCGGCGCGTGTAAACGCACTCGCGCTGAAGGCCTCCACGCGGACCGCATTGGGCCTCATGTGGGCTAACTCGCCCGCGTCTTTAGCGACCGCGTCATGTCCCGCCCTGGCGAGCGCAACTGTCAGTAAAAGTTGAGGTTCTTGCGCTGCACACGCAACGATTCGCGTGGCCATGCGCCCTGGAATTCCGATTAAACCGAGCTTTGCAATCACAGAATTCACCAACTACGACATTGTAATATTTTTGTAACGTACTGGAAGTCTTGTTGACCCAATCACACGGGTTACCGAGACTCTCCACCCTAGATGAACCTTGCATCCGATCTCACCACTTACGGCCGCGATCTCCATCTGTTCCTGGACCGCTTGCCGGCGCAACTCAAAAACGCGAGCGCGCAAAACAATGCGGGCCAAATTGCCGAGCTCGAGCGTGGCTGCGAACGCTTGCTGCGTGAGGCGCCTAGGCCAGACCCTTCGGCGCGTTGGGCGCAGGCTTGGTCCAAGGTGCAGATGCGCCTGTCTGAGCTGAACCAAGCGCTGCGCGCCTTCAAGACTCAAGAAATGAAAATCGCACGTGAGTATGTGCTGTCGCGCTACAACGAAACGGCGCGTGCTTACGAGGCGTGGCTGATGCAGTGGTCGACGCCGGCGCAGCAACGTCCGCAATCGCTCCGCACGCTGCGTGGTGCGCGCACTTGGTTTCACATTGCCATGGGCGTGTTTGCGGCGGGCATGTACCAGTTTGTGATCGACAAAACGCAGGCGCTGATCATTCTGTATACGCTCGGCGCCATCTTCGGCACGCTGGAAATCACACGGCGCTTCTCGTCGCGCTGGAACGAGATCCTAGTCTCAACCGTGTTCAAGGCCATCTCGCGGCCAGGCGAGTTCCACAAGACGAACTCCGCCACCTACTATCTGCTCGCGCTCTGTTTCATCACCACCTTGTTCGACAGGGCCTCCGTCATCACCGGCATCTTGGTGCTCGCGTTTGGTGACCCGGCCGCCGCATGGGTCGGCAAGCGATTTGGCAAGTTCAAGATTTACCGAGAAAAGAGCCTCGTCGGCGCGCTGTCCTTCTTCGCCGCCGCCAGCCTTGTGCTGCTCGCGTTCTTCTTCTCACTCCATCCCGAAATGGCCGTGAGCACGCGCATCGTTGCTGCGCTCGCTGCGGCAGCGGTTGGCGCCATTGCCGAGGTGTTCTCTACGCGCCTCGATGACAACCTCACCGTTCCTGTGACGGTCGTGGCGATCACGGCGCTGATTCTCTAAGAGCGCGGTTCAGAACTGTTCCCACTTCGTAGGCCTTCCGAGATCCGGCGGGTCGATGGTCAGCACATACTGCGCACGGCGGTTGAGCGCTTCGTCGGTCTCGTCGGCGGTCACTTTGGCCAGCGCGCTCTCGCCCAGGCCCGCAACGGCAATCGGCAGCGAGAAACCGTGTTTGCGAAAATACAGCGCAAGGCTCTTTGCTCGCTTGTGCGACAGCGTGAGGTTCTTGTCGTTCGGACCGACGGTGTCTGTATGGCCCACGACATACAGCTTGATCGGTGCAAACTTCATGGCCTTTTGTGCCGCGGTGATGATGCGAGCGCAAGCATCTGCGAGCTTCTGCTCTTCGGCCTTCGGTACATCGAACTTGTTAGACGCGAAGATCACGTCTTCGTGCTCAATCTCTACGTACCAAGGAAAGAGCTGCATGGTGCGATTGATGCCTTTTTTATCGTAAAACACCGCATCAATACGGACGGTTGGCACAGAGGTGGCCGGGAACTCGGCGGTGAGCTCGGCGCTCGGCTCTTTAGGCCGAAAAATACTCGGGCCGACTTTGTCGCCATCCTCCGTGATCAAGGTCATCTCGATTCTTTCGAGCGGCCGGTTGGCTTTGACCAAGAACTTCCGCGCTTTGATGTCACTCGCGCTTGCAGTGGTCTCGAGCTCGATAGGCACCACCACATCGCCTCTAAACTCGAGCGGAATCGCGCCCTTCTCGCCGCCGATGAACTGAACTTCGAGCTCGCCCGTGTAATCGAGCGAGGTACCCTTCTCCTGATCGAGCTTGAACACGAACTCGCCTTTTTTGGTCTTGGGCACAGAGAAGCTGAACTCGCGTAAGTCTTCGCGTTTGAGCCGAAGCGTGGCGCCATCTATGGGCTGAACGACGCGAACGATCACGGCCGGAAGCTCACCAGCGAACACCTGGGGTTTCGTCGTCACGACCACCGCGTCTGGTGCGGATAGAAGCAATAGAACCAAAAGCATGGCAGGAGCATGCGCGTGATGCCGCGGCGACACAATCGTTTGTTGAGAGGAGTGGTGCGCAACCTTCTTGAAACGGCACCTTGCATCGCACACCTGCGCGAAATAATTGCGTCGCCGTAAACACCTACTAGAGTGAATGATGCCGTGGAGCACACGCAATTGAACGCATTAGCCGCACGATGGGAGTCCTGACTTATGGTCGCTCCGCAGATGGTCATGTACGAGGAGGAGTTCAAACAGATCTCTGTGATCTGTGAACGCCTCACGAAAGAAGCCAATGCGAAAGTGGTTTTTCTGGTCGACAAGAACGGCCAATTGCTCGCATCCGCGGGTGACACTGCCAACATTGATACGACGAGCCTTGCCTCCCTGACTGCGGGTAACATCGCAGCGACGGGTGGCCTCGCCAAGCTGATTGGCGAAAAGGAATTCGCGAGCCAGTATCACGAAGGAGAACGCGATAACTTCCACATTTCGATTGTGGCAGGCCGCGTCATCTTGGTCGTGATCTTTGGCGAGCGCGCCACGCTGGGCCTCGTTCGGTTGCGGGTGAAGAAGGCGAGTGAGGAGCTCACGGGCATCTTCAATTCGCTCATTCAGAAGGTCGAGACGCCCGGCCAAGCGCCGTTCGCCGAGATCACTGATGACGACATCGACAACCTGTTTTCGGAATAGAATTGAAGCGGCTAGACTTGAGCCGGAGGCAAAGAACCGATGTCTTTCATTAACTATTCGTCGCGCGAAATTAACTGCAAGATCGTCTACTACGGTCCCGGTCTCTGCGGCAAAACGACGAATCTCCAGTACATCTACAACAAGACTTCGCCTGACGCGAAGGGCAAGATGATCTCGCTCGCCACCGAGACAGAGCGCACTTTGTTCTTCGACTTCCTGCCGCTGTCACTTGGTGAAATTCGCGGATTCAAAACGCGCTTTCACTTGTACACGGTGCCGGGCCAGGTCTTCTACGATGCCAGCCGCAAGCTCATTTTGAAGGGCGTCGACGGCGTGGTGTTTGTGGCCGACTCGCAAATCGAGCGTATGGAAGCGAACCTCGAATCACTCGAGAACTTGCGCACCAACCTCGCCGAACAGGGCTACGACTTGGACAAGATTCCGTTCGTT
>JBIKMD010000428.1:0-4967 GCA_044359465.1 Myxococcota bacterium | reverse complement strand
AACCTCTACATTCTATGCGAAGGTGAGGGCGAGCTCGTAGTGGTCGATCAGCACGCTGCGCATGAGCGCGTCACTTTCGAGCGCTTGCTCGAAGCCTGGGACGCCGGCCGGGTACCGCAGCAACGCCTACTCTTTCCCATGACCCTCAAGGTGCGCCCTGACACAGTCGCGCTCGTCGAAGAAAATGCCGAAGCCCTCGCCCGGATTGGCCTAGATATGCAGGCGTTTGGTGAAGACACTGTCGCGGTGTCAGGTGTCCCCGCGATTGTCCGTGAATCCCGCGCACGCGCTTACGCTGAAGAGGCGATTGCTGAGCTCGTCGAGTCCGGCCGCACCGCCACCGCCGAGTTCGCGCACGCAGTTCTTGCGCGCATTGCGTGTCACGCGTCGGTCCGTTCGGGCGACCCACTCACCATGCCTGAGATGCACGCGCTCCTCAAAGATCTAGACACCGTTGACTGCGGCGTCCGCTGCCCCCATGGCCGCCCCGTCGTTGCCCGCATCAGCCGCGACGGCATCGGCCGTTGGTTCGAACGCGGATAAGGGTACCTGAGCCCATTATTTCTTCTGGTCGTCGTAGTCTTCGAGGCTGCCGTCGGTTGGGCGGGTGATGAGCAAGGAGACGGCGCCAGCTGTGATGAAGGCGCAGGAGATCGTGAGCGACGCGCCGACTAGGCTGAGCACTAGGCCAAAGATGGCGATGGCTTCACACATAGCCCAGCGCAAGATCGAGTAGGTGTTGTAGGGGAGCGCCTTTGCGAGCACACGTCGAAAGGCAGTGATGAGGAGCATGATGCTGAGCGAGATCGCGCCGAGGGCATCCGTCAGGATCATGCGTGTCTGCTCATCGAGCGGCGTGTTGTTTTTAAATGGACTGAACACCGCAAGACCCGCGTAGAACGTCACACTCATCAGCAGGGCGAGCCAAACGATCCAGTTGTTCATCGGGACTTTTTGCTGATCCATGAGAGCAGCGTGCCACCGCGCCTCATGCGAGGCAATTTGTTCACCCCCCGTCGCAGCGGAATGCGAAGAAGCGGGCATGGTGTGTGCAGCGCCAAGGCTTCGCGCGACCCCAACCCGAGGAGCAACGATGTGGCAGCAGTGGTACGACACGCAAGCGAGCAGCGAGCATTCATCCGACCTAAGCGATCAAAGGCAGGCGTTTTTGGATGCCACGCTCGCGGGCATGGCGATGCTCCCCAAAGCCATTCCACAAAAGTTCCTCATGGATGAACGAGGCGCGCAGCTGTTCGATGCGTTCTGCGAGGTGGACGCGCATTATCTCGATCGTGCCGAGACTGAGCTGCTGACACGCTATGCGACGCAAATCGCCGAGATCATGCCGAACGATTGTCGTTTGGTGCAGCTAGGCTCTGCCACGGCGCGCAAGACCCGGGCCTTGCTTGCGGCAGTTGCCGGGAAAGTCGGTACCTATGTTCCTGTTGACTTGTGCAAGCCGCACTTGTTCGCCATGGCGGCTCGCCTTGCGAAGCAACATCCCGGTATCCGTGTCATGCCGCTGGCTGCTGATTACGAGAAGCCGCTCACCATCCACGGGGGCTCAGCTCGAACTTGTGTTTACGTGTCGGGCGCCACACTTGGCGCGCTCTCTCCGCTCTTCGTTCAGTCACTTCTCAAACGCTTAAAACACGTGGCTGGCGCAAAAGGCAGCGTACTCGTTGCGGTAGATCTGAAGAAGGCGCCCTCTGTTCTCCGCACTGCTTTCGATGATGCCAAGGGCGTCGCTGCCGCATTGAACAAGAATCTCCTGGTGCGCATGAACCGCGAGCTCGCCGCCGACTTCGACCTGAACAATTTTTGGCACCATGCGGCATATTCGCCTCAACATTCCCGCGTCGAGATGCACCTGGTGAGCAAGGGGCGCCAAAGCGTCGCCATCTTCGGCCATCCCTTCGTGTTCGATGAAGGCGAGAGCCTGATGACAGCCGTATTCTACAAATACGGCGCGCAGGAGTTCGCCACGCTAGCGCGGTGTTCGGGTTGGCAAACGCGCCGAACCTTCGTCGATGCGCAGAGTGGCTTTGCGCTCTTTGAGCTTGCGCCCATCCTGGCGTCGCTCAGTGACGAAGTGTCGTACAGCTGAGATTGGGTCCCCTCTGGCGCCAGAACCACGAATTGGGTAAGCGCTGCCGCACTATGTCATCACTCTTGGAACGCGGCCGTACGCACACCTGTAATGATCTCACCGGCAAAGCCGAAGGCGAAAAAGTCATCCTCTTCGGGTGGGTGGATTCTCGTCGCGATCACGGCGGATGCGTGTTCGTCGATTTGCGCGATCGTTTTGGTAAAACCCAAGTTGTTTTCGATCCACAGGTCGAGAAGCAGGCGCATGCGCTCTCGAGCGATCTGCGTAACGAGTACTGCATCGGCATCGAAGGCGTCGTAAAGAGCCGCGGCGGCAATAAGAACCCCAAGCTTCACACCGGCGAAATCGAAGTGCACGCCACGGCGCTAGACATCTTCAATCGCAGTGAGCCGCCGCCGTTCCTGATCCAAGACGACGTCGACACCAACGAAGAGAAGCGCCTCGAATATCGCTACCTCGATTTGCGTCGTCCCAAGCTGCAAAAGAACTTCGTCATGCGTCACAAGGCAGCGCAGGTCGTGCGCCGCGTGATGGATGCCAATGGCTTTCTCGAGATCGAGACGCCATTCCTCGTCAAATACACGCCTGGTGGCGCGCGCAACTTCCTCGTTCCACATCGTGTTTACCCGGGTAAGTTCTACGCCCTCGCCGAGAGCCCGCAGCTCTTCAAACAGCTCTTCATGGTGGCCGGGTTCGACCGTTACTTCCAAATTGTGCGCTGCTTCCGCGACGAAGACGGCCGGCTCGATCGTCAGCCCGAGTTCACGCAGATCGACATCGAGATGTCGTTCCCAACCCAAGACCGCATTTTCGAAGTGGTCGAGAACTTGGTGCGCACCGTATGGAAGGAATGCCTTGGGGTCGACTTGCCCAAACCGTTCCCGCGCATGGAGTTCGATGAGTCGATGCGCCGCTTTGGCAACGACAAACCAGACCTGCGTTTTGGCATGGAGCACACGGATCTCACCGATCTGATCAAACAACACGAAGGCGGCGGCGTGCCGCTCTTTGCTGACACCGTGAAGGTGAACGGCAACATCATCAAAGCGCTCGTGGTCCCAGCAAGCGCGAATCTCTCGCGCACCGAGACGGACAAGCTCGAAGAGTTCGTCAAAGGTATGGGCAGCAAAGGGCTCGCGCGCGCCAAGGTGGAGGAGGGTGGGACGTGGACGCAATCGCCGCTCGCTAAGAACATTAGCGAGGGATTGCGCAGCGCCATCAATCAGGCGACGGGGGCCAAACCGGGCGACCTGCTCTTGTTCCAATTTGGTCGCGCGTCGCTCGTGCACACCGTCATGGCGAACCTTCGCCTGCATCTCGGCAAGAAGCTTGGGCTCGTGCGCGAAGGGGAGTGGCAGTTCCTTTGGGTCGTGAACCCACCGCTCTTCGAATACGACGAGGACACGAAGACGTGGGCCGCGGCGCATCACGCCTTCACCAAGCCCGTGGACGCGGACCTCGATTACATTGAGACCGACCCTGGCAAAGTGAAGTGTTTCCGTTACGACCTGGTGCTCAACGGCTTTGAAATCGCTGGCGGCAGCGTGCGTCTGCATGATCCGGTTGTGCAAGGCCGCGTGTTCAAGGCGCTCGGCATCAGTCCAGAAGAAGCGCAGGAAAAATTCGGCTTCTTGCTGCAAGCCCTCAAGTTCGGCGCGCCTCCACATGGCGGCATTGCGCTTGGTTTCGACCGCTTGACAATGTTGCTGACGGGGACAGACTCGCTGCGTGACGTGGTGGCTTACCCGAAGACCCAAAAAGGCGTGGATCTCATGACCAACGCACCGAACGAAGTGTCGGCAAAGCAGCTAGAAGAGTTGCACGTCCGCGCCATCATTCCGGCGAAGTAACGCCTGCATGGGTATCTATGTCTTTTTTTGTTATAAATTTTATAAATATCATTAACAACTTTGGCTGACTGTTTGCCGACATTTGTTGGCATGAACATGAAGCTCCCAGCCTCATCCCCGCATCTCCACACAACCACTGAAGCGCCCGTGTCACAGGCCGAGGCGCCCCAAGCCACAAAACAGGCGGCAAGGCCATTCGAGGCGACTGTCGACGCCAAAATGGAGGCTAGAGACCGCGGGGCAGGCAATGCGTACCGCCGCAGCTTTGCAGATATGTCTGGGGCTTTCGTCAAGCTTGGGGCTGCTACGAGCGCGGTGCTTGGCGGCTCGGCGCTCCTTGTTGGGGGCGCGATTGGTGGCCCGGTGGCAGGCGCCGCAGCTGGTATTGCACTGGGTCTGACGGGGGTGCCGTTCTTCGCACTTGGGTTCATTAACTGGGTGGTGACCCGCGGGGAGTGATGGCTCAGCCCTTCAACACGAGATCGTCTTTGTTTGGCATGGGCGACGTCGCATCTAGGTTGACCAAATACAGCGTGCCGTCGCGTCCATCATGCTTCACTTGCGCGACTTCAATGAACCCGTAGCCAAGCTTCGTGAACAACGCAGGATAGTCGTGCTCGTGATACGACCAGCCGCTGTAACCTCGGCGATTCTCGAGAAACAAGCCGTAACGACGCGTCACGCGAAACACGTCTTGGAGAAACGCCTCGATGTGCGCTGCCGGAACTTGAACGCAGGTGACGATGGTGTAGCTGAGGTCCACGCTCTTGTCCGCAAAGGGGAGCGACGTATTTCCTGACTCGACCACGTTGACCCGGCTGCCATTGCCAAGGAACTCGCGCGTCGATTGCACCTGTGTGGGAGAGACATCGCAGCCGTGCAGCGCGAGCTGTGGGTAGCGTTCTTCGAGCGCTTTCAAAAACAGTCCATAGCCGCAGCCAATATCGAGCGCCGAGTGCACGCCCAAATTCGCGATCACCGTGGTGACGAGTCCCACGTTGCGGTCG
>JBIKMD010000427.1:0-4976 GCA_044359465.1 Myxococcota bacterium | reverse complement strand
GTCGTGGTCCAGCCGTCGCGATCGCGGCTGAAGCGTTCATTCACATAAAGTCGGCCGTCCTCACCAAAGGGTGTACGGAAGCCAACGGTCGTAGCGTTAGATCCACCGTAGCGCACGGTCTCGCTGATCTCGGCTTCGAGGTACTTGTTCAGTTGGTAGCGCAGCCCGACTTGCGTGGCGAAGCGGTCGGCGGTCTTGGTGATGAAGGTGGGATCACCTTGCAGGATGAACTCTTGCATCGCAAAGAGTGTCAGTTTCTTAGTGACTTTGTAGCTCGCGCGAAGGTTGACGGTGTCCGTGTTGATGGCCTGGGTCGTGGCGCTGTCACTCGCGTAGCCGTGATAGTAGAAGACCCCCGCATCCCAGCGATCTTCGACGTGTTCGTAGCCTGCGGCGGTAAGCTGCCGGTTCATGCGGCGCGCGCTGAACTCCGGAGCCGTCAAGGAGGGGATGTCGCTAAAAATGCCGTCGTGACGTGCAAGCACGAAGTCTTTTTTAGTGATTGCACCGCGTACAGCAGCGCCAAACTTCACTTGGCCTTGTTCGAAGGTGCCGCCGCTGGCGTAGAAATTGGGATCAATACGCGCGGCGTAACCAGACACCGTGACGAGCTCGCGCGGGAATTTCAGAATTTTTTGGAAGTCGAGTGCGAACGAGGCTTTCATGGCAAAGCCTGTCACTGGGCGCAGCGAACCGTCTGCATTCTCCACGGTCTCGGCACGTTTGACGTCAGCGAAGGATTGACCGCCGTCCGTGGAGATCGACAGATCGGTGTCTCGGCCTTCACTGCGGTTGAGCTCTCCGCTCACTACGATGCCGTCGTAGGGCCTCGCTTCAATCGAGCCGCCATACAAACGGTAGTCTGGGCGCGTGCCGTCTCCGCGAGATTCGTTCAGGAAGCCGCCGCCAACGGTCACTTTGTCGAAGAGCGTCTCCTTGATGTACGCGCCTGCAGCGAGCTGCGAACCAATGCCGCCGCCACGCGCTTCATAGTCTGCTTCAATATAAACGGGATTGCCTTGCGATACGGAGATGGGCGTGAGTGTTCCCGCAAACGCACCACCCGCCACTGAAGGAATAGGCTCGAGGAAGACGATGCGTCCTGTGTCGTACGCAATCGTGTAATCGACGTTGCGTTTTTTGATCACTTCTTGGACGACGCTGCCGCTGATCGCATCACGCACGACTAGCTTGAGCTGATCCGACCCTTCGACGAGGTCGGTGTCGCGCAAGAAGTAAAGCGCTCCGCCGGTGCCGCGCATCGCGACATGAACACGCCGCGAGCCCTGCAGGGGTTGGCCAATGAAGGCATCGAGCTTGGTGTTGTCGTATTTCGAGAAACCGCGGTCCCAAGAGACCTTGGCGCCAAAGATCGCGCGGTCATAACGAAAGAGCTCGACGCCCTTGATCTGCGTGAGGATGTTACCGGCTTGCACCTTCGATTTGTCTGCCTCTACGAGCACGTAGAACTTGCGGCCAGACTGCGCGTCCTGCACTTCTTCGCTGGCGTCGCCGTAGACGGGATAGAACTTGTCCGGCTCGACGACGTTGCGCCAGAACGAGCTCGTCTGGGGTTGCGCCGTATCTATATACGCCGTAAATTTGTTCTCTTTGAAGAACCAATCACCTTTCAACTGGCCTTTGAAGTAGAGAACGGCACGGCCATGCAGGAAGAAGTCATTGACCTGAATGGTCGACTCTTTGTCCGTCTCTGGGAGCATCGCCTGTGCTCCCACTTGACCAAAAGAGCCTTCGGCGAGCGCGAGCAAGAACCAGCGGTTTGGCGACATCACGACGCTGCGATCGATCCGCGTTTTTTCGCCGTGAGGTGAGGTCACGAAAAACGCAAGCTGGTTCTTGCCATCTTTGAGTGGCACCACGATCTGCGCTTGCCCATCGGCGTTCACCACGAAGGTTCGCGCACCGTCAGGCATCACTTCCGGCACACCCGTCGGAACAGAGGCCGGCTCGCTCGCTGCCACCAGGGTTGACGCTTCTTCTGACGCGGGCTGCGACGCTGGCTGGGAAGACGGCAGCAGCGTCGCGTCCACCACGATGATGCTCGTACCGGGCGGTCCTTGTGCGAACGCCACCAGGTTGTCTTGTTTGATCACCGCATTCTCAGCAGGCATGTCGATGGTCACGGCGAGCTTAGAAGGCTGCGTCGATGCTACCGATGCCGGCTCGTCTTTTTCGTCGCTGCCAGAGAACGCAACTTCCGGTGTCGGCTCGCCAGCGAAGGGCATACGTCCGCCTGCTACAGGGCTGCTGCTACTCCCGGGGCGAACAATGTATGTCGTCTCACGGCCTTGTCCGTTCTGAACTGCAATCGTGAGGGTTCCCTCGGGTGTGAGGACATTCGCGGCGAATTGGCCTTTTTCGTCGAGCTTGATCGTTTGGCCGTTCACGGTGACCCGCTTTGCCTCGGGCGGCCGCAACGCCGGCAACTCGCTCGTAGAATCACTGCTCGGACCGGAATATGAAATCACCACGCGGCGATTTTGCTCCAACGCTTTTCGACCAAGCGGTGGCACCAGCGGCTCGGATTTCCCCAAACCCTTGGCTTGTACGTTTTTCATGCCTTGGCTTTCGAGATACGCCCTGGCGATGTTGGCTTCGGCGATGGTCTGCAGGGTCTCGCGCTTTGGATCGGCGCCGGGGCCCGAACCTGAGTGCACGGAAATGGTGAACGGGATCTCTTTCCCGCTAACGGCGATCAGTTGATCAAGTACCCGCTTCAGATCTGCGCCCACGGCGTTTTTGCCAAAGAGATCGCCGCGGACGATGGTTTCTTGTGTAGTCGGCTCTCCGAGCAAGAAGAGCTCGGGCGCGGTGGTCACTGTGCCTCCGGCCGCATCTTTGGCGGCGCAGCGGTAAGCATAGGACCCCGCGCGCAGCGGAACGCCGCCTGTGTAGTCGAGCTTCTTTTCACCCGGAGGCAGCTTGACGAGCTGTAGCAGAGTGTCCGCAGCGTCATAGATGCCTAGCCGAACATCTTGAAGTGCCTCCAACTGACCGGTGAACGAGAACACCAGCGGCGTCATGAGTAGACCGTCTTTGACGTAGCCATTGCCGCCGGCTAGCGAACAGCCAAACGTTGCGAGTGGGAGCGGGGTTGGCAAGCCATCAACAAAGAGGGCGTCGCTGCTCACGCCGCCGGTGATTTCAGCACGCTCGCGTTTGCTTTCTTTGGCGCCCGCTACATAACCCTTTCGCACCGCAATGGCGCGTCCGTCCTGTGCCTCCATGTACACAGTTGTGTGATCACTCGGAAAGACGCTCGTCTTCCATTCGTTGCCTTCGAAGCTCACATCGACGCCGTGGACTTGTGCCAGCTTTCTGGTGCCCGTGTTTGCCGAGCTTGGTTGCGATGCGGACTCACCCATGGGCTGCAGCGAAATGACGATGCGCCGATTTTGTTCTTTTCCTTTTTGACCCAGGTTTGGAACCAGCGGCTCGTTGTCACCTTTGCCAATGGCGGTGATACGTCCCGCATCGATGCCGTACGAGCTAAGCGCCAGCTTCACTTCTTGGGCGCGCCGGGTCGTCGTGAGGACCCGTTCCGTCGCTGAGCCGTCGCTCGCAACGTGAGCCTCGATCGTAATCGGGCCGCTTGACTGCAGCAGCTTGTCTTTGATCTCACCCACCTTGGACATCAGCCCTGGTGTCGGCTTGTTCGCTTTGGTGAAGAGCTCGCCGCGTAGTACAGCGATGACTTCTGGTTTTCCGCTCGGGCTGCCCGCACTTTCAACCACAAAGCTGCGGCGTGGTGAGCGTGACAAGAACTCGTTCGACCAAAGGGTGAGCTCGTAGAAATACGCGCTACCGGCCTCGATCGCGAGCTTGCCCTTGTCTTTGAGGTCGCTCGTCATTCGTGCGGGTGGGGGACCCGCGCCGTCGATGCGATAGATCACGTCGAGCTTGTCGTTGCGTACGATGAGCGAGTGGAACTGCGTTCTCGCGTCGCCTTCTGCGCGGGTGTGAAAGGTGAGCCCTGGAAGCTCACCGGGTGTCTCCATCCGCAAGGTACGTGTCGTGCCATCGAAGGTGGGTTTGTCGTCACTCATTCGAAGGTCCACATCGACGTCTACCGCGACGAATTGCTCGTCACCGATGGCGATCTGCAAAGGATTTTCGCTGCCAGAGATTGCAACGGTCGGGACCGACGCTGGTTGCGCGATCGCAGAGACATTCTCGAGCACGCAGTCGAAGCCGAAGTCGATCTTCGCGGGGAGGCCGCTGGTCAGGTGAAAGTCTCGTCGCAAGCTGCGCGTCGCTTTAGAGCCGGGTGGAACGGTATTCTCGTCGACCTTGGCCAGATGGTAACCAGGCTGGACGTTCGAGAAGTGGTATTTGCCGTATGCATCGACCACCGAATAGGAGCCCGTGTCCAGATAGACACGGGCGTGCGGAATCCCGCGCTCCCCTGGATCGAAGTAACCATCTTTATCGTCATCGCAGAACACACGGCCAATCACTTCGCTGCGATCGAAGATGGGGTCCGCTTCGATGTAGATGTTCGTATAGGCACGGGGCGCAAGAGGCCCAATGGCGCCTTCCAACGTCGCGGTGAAATCGTAGCGCTGCGTGCGCGTTTGTGGACCGGCGATGGCAACGTAACGAATTTCATACATGCCGCCTGCGGGGACGACCAAGTTACGGAGGAGGATTGCGTTTGGGGCATCTTCGCTCGCGAGCTGCACGGGGCGCCCTGTACGAACATCCTTCGCTATGAGCGCCGCGTTCGAACGCACAAAACCAGCGGGGTAGCTCAGGGTCATGGTCATGGGTGCGAGCAAGGGCTGGGGAAGCTCGGTTTTGCTGTTGTTGTAGATCGTCGCAGAAATGACGGCGCTTTCGCCCGTGGTGATACGCGGCGTCAGTGTGGTGATCGTCATCCCGACGAGGCTCGTCACTGGCGTCATGGGAATATGGTTGTTGAGGAACTCGCCACGCGTGCCAGAGGCGCGGAAGCG
>JBIKMD010000426.1:0-4986 GCA_044359465.1 Myxococcota bacterium | reverse complement strand
CGGCAGGCACCTACTTGGTGTTGCGTGAATCGACCGACTTTTTTCAGTCCGTCAGCCCCATGGTGTCGAGATTCGCGAGCGGATCTCTCGAGTCGACAATCTCACGAGGTGCAAAAACGAGCGCACGGGCGTCCTCTGGACGCATGCCAAGTGTGCGAGCTGCCTCGTAGATTTTCTCCCTAAGGGCTTGTGCGCGTCTGGTGAATTGCGGACGCTCCGGGTTGTAGCCCTCTTGCAAGACACCGTGCGCAGCGTTGTCTAGCGCTTCGAGTTGAGCGGTGAGTGCGTTGTAGCGCTCCACGTCGCGTGTGCTCATGGCGGCTTCACGCGCGCTGGCAATGGCCGCACGTGTGCTGGTGTATGCGGCGATCAATGGTCGGGCACGCTCGAGCTGTTCGTGTTGCCCCGCCTGTTGCGAGCGTATGTCTTCCACGCGCACCCTGCCTATTTTGCCGGCGCGCAAATCGTTTTGCGCTTGTTCGCAGCGTTTGTTCGCAGCATCTGCAAGCATGGCTTCGGATGGCATGAGGGCCGCCACTGTAGTGAGGCGCGCAAACGGCACGAACTTCACTACCTTGGCTGGAACAGCGAGGCCGGGCGCAGCAGGCGTTGCTTTCGCCTTTGGCTCCGTACGCACGAAGGTATCGAGGCTCTGCGGCAGCACGAGCGCGCGTTCACCGCTTGAAATGCTGAGACGCGCTGCTTCGAGCAAGGGGTGCTGACGCAGTGAGTCTGCATCCATGCCAGGGTAGTAGCGGCCGAGCACCTCCACCACGTCACGATGGGCAAACGCACGGGGTAATTCGACAATCGTCACGGCTTCACCCTGCAAACGGTTGAGTGCTCTCGCCATCACGGGCGTGTTGTTGAATGCGCGAGGAGGCGCGTAGCTCGAATCAGTCGCGACGGTGCCTGTTGTTTCGGACGGAAGGGTCAAAGTAGTTCGCATGTCATGGTGTCGGCACCTCCATGGTGCCGGGGTGCGTCAAAGTAGCAAGAGACAGGTAGAGCTGCTGAAAACGTCAAGACAAGGCGACAATGGGTCCGTTGGATCTGCTCTTGCGTTGTACGTGCTCAGAGGTTTTCATATGATGACGTCACGCTTTGTTGGGATCATCTTGCTCATTGCCGCGGCAGTTTTGCTTGGCTTCGGCATCAACGCCACACACGCCTTTGGTGAGAAAGTCGTCGAAGGGTTTACCGGCAAATATACGGACAACACCATGCTGTATCTGATCAGCGGCGCCGTCTGCGCTGCCGCCGGAGCCGCGTTGACCTTCTTCGGGTTCCGAAAAAGCGCGTAGGGGGTTGCTTCACTTTTTGTGCAGGTCGAGGAAGTCGATGGCAACGAAATCGCCAATCGCGCTCGTTTCGGTCTGGAGGACGACGAAAACGTTGGCCGAACGCGCTACAAAGTCGCCGCTTGTATTCGTTTTATTCAGGGTGATGACGTCCGTACCCTCCACGGTGGTGCCAATGGCGACGATGCCTGCGCCGCCAGAGCCAAAGCGCACCGTGAGGTTGTATTCTTGACCTACTTCTACTGCGATCTTTTGCGATGCAACGGCGGCGAACCCCGCCTGTGTGACCTCCAAACGCGCCACGCCATTTTTAACGTCGAATAAGCCTGTGCCAATGGTCCAGGCCTCCACTTTGGCCGCGGTAAACTCTGGATCGACCACTAAGTTCGTGGGTCCGCAGGATGCGAGAACGAGCGCGAGGAGTAGGGCTCTTTGCATGAGAACGGGATGCCAGGATCGTGTTTGGCATGCAACGCGAAAGTCGCACGGTACACTCCAAAACACGTGCGCTCGCTCCTTCTTTTATGTCTACTTGCCAGCCCCGCGCTGGCCCAAGAAGAGATTCCGCTCGAAGCGCCTAAAAAGAAGATCACCATACAGAAGACGAAGCCCGCGGCGCTCGGACTCGTGCTCGGCGTCAAGGCCGGCGCGGCGTTCGCAACCGATCCCAACCTGTCTCCCTCTGTCCTTGCAGCGATTGAGCTGGGGTACCGTTTTCCTGTGTGGGAGCGGCGGCTCGGTGTGTCGATCGAGCCAAGTTTTGCGAACCCTCAGACACAACGCGCGACAGAAGCAGGAACGGCAAAAGGACCCGCTTTTGCGCTGAGCATACCAGTGCTCCTGACGTTGAACGTGGCGCTTGGACCGGGGCTCGTACGCGCCATGGCCGGACCCTCCATCGAATGGGCCGCTATTGACGTGAAAGTGAGCAGCTTTGTTTTCAACGAGCGTGTGCTTGGACTCGGCGCGCAGCTCAGTGCGGGTTATCTGTTTCGTTTGGGCCCTGGTGGGCTTGGGCTCGAGCTGCGCTACCGCGTGAGCCCACTCAGCATCGCATCGCGAACCTTCTTGTCTCACGCCATTGGCGTTACGGCGGCTTATGTTTTCCTGCTGTAGAACGATCGCTTGTTTGTTGCTGACGTCGTGTGTGCTGAGCCTTACGACCGAGCGCGAGGCTTCATCCCCACTGGTCATTGATGCCACTACGATCAACGCCAATGTATGTGCAGGGCAGCGTATTTTGTTTCGTTTTGGTGGTGCGTCACCCGGGATCGCTTTTGATGGCACGCGCGTCGTGGCACCGCAGGTGCGACTAAAGACTGGGCTCGTGCAAGTGGACATGAGCGCCACGTGGCGGCTCGATCTGTCGGAAGTCGAGGCGCAAGTAGACTCTTCGAACGTCCCACCCGGTGTGTATGCAGTTGAGATCGCCGCCGCCGATGGATCGTGCACGCAGCTATTGACCGAACGCGTGGTTGTTCGGGCGCGCCCCGTCATTTCTGAAGTCATTGGTGCCACTTTGTGTGGCGCCGGTCCTCAGTCCGTCACACTGAAAGGCCTCAACCTAAAAGACACGACAGCCCGTCTCGTGGGACAAACCGCCGCACTCGCAGCTACGGCGAACGCGAGTGGCACCGAGCTGAGCCTGAGCTTGCCTAGTGGGCTCACGAGCCCGACGCCGTATCAGATCGTTGTGGCCGCAGGTGCCGAGTGCGAAACAACGGCGCCCACGGAAGTGATTGTGGCAGCGCCTCCCGAAGTTGCCACGCTGCGCACTGGACCCTCGCTGCTGTCCATGACGAACACTTTGGTGCCACAAGCGACCGGCGCGGTGCCGCTGGGAACGCGCGCAGAGCTGGAGATCTCCGGTATCAATTTTACGTCGGGATCGCGCGTGTTTGTAGGCACCGCGGAGGCATCACCCGTCGTCGCGTCGCTCGATGGTACGCTGCTTAGGACCAGTATCATGGGCCTCCCTGCTGGATCCCATGTCGTTCGTGTTGCCAACGGTGCATGCGAAGCGAGCTTGAGTGTTCCCGTAGTCGTGCAAACACCTTCACTAACGCTTGCGCGTGTGACGCCAAACGCTGTTTCAACCGCGGGCGAAAAGTTCTTGGTTGATGTGTTCGGTGATTTTTCTGCAGCTGCCCAGGGATTGTTGTTCTTCATTGATACGGATGTGGACCCGTTCTCGGAAAACCTGGTGCCGCTCCGCTACGATGTGCGTCTCGATGGTGCAAAGAAGGGGGCACGTGTGCAGGCGCTGAGCACGCTCCCGTCCGGTGGGCCCTTCGATGTGCACGTGCTCTCGTTTGGAAGTAACGGCGCCGCTGTTGCTGGGGTGTTGCCGGGGGCTGTACGCGGCGCGGCAGCTGCGGAGATTCCTCGTATCGTCCATAAATCTGATGATTGGGTTGCTGCGACTGGCGGTGCGTTCACTGCTTACGGCTGCGGCTTCGATGGCGCGACCTTCTCGTTGGTGCCAGACGCAGGGGGAGCCGAGATTCCCCTTCCGGGTGCGTCGCTCAACGTTGCGAGCAGTTGGGCTGCACAGCGCCTCCGTTGCCGTGTTGCTACGTCGGTGACGCAAGAAGCCTCTTGGAGTGCGCTGACGGTTCCGCCCGGCGTGTACCATTTGCGTGCGACCCGCACGGTGGCTGGGGTGCTTCTCTCGCACGAGGATTTGTATCCGCTCGTCGTCTACCGCGATGCACCAGAGGCGCAGAACGCCGTCTCCTCCGCAACCCTGGTGCGCGCGCGAAAAGCTAGCACTGGTCTTGTTGCGATCGACCCCACGGGGCGCAAATACGTTTATTTCATGGGCGGTAGCGACAGTGCGCAAATGGGTGTATCCGCGACTTCGTTGTTTACGGCGGATATGAACTCGTTTGAGTTTTCCGCTCTGGACCGCACACATGCCCTGGTAGGACTCGAGCCCGCCCCACAACCGCTCGGGATGTGGGGTTTGTTCTTCACGCGCAACAGCGGCGGGACGCGAGAGGTCCTTCCACATTACGGCATGTCCGTCGTGGCTGATGGTCCTATCGTTTACACCGCGGGCGGCATGCTCAACAGAGCAGCGAGTGTGGTCATTGATGATGGTGTCTATCAGTCGCGCGTAGCGCATGAGGAGGACGGCGTGCCTAGTCTGGTGTCTGCGCCAGTGGTGGATGCTGTGGGCGGCCTGCTCCCCGCTGGCACGCATCACTATCGCATCGCCGCTTATTATCCGGCCGAAGACACGCTGACGGGTTTTGTCGAAAGCATTCCTTCTGCGCCCGTCACTGTGACCTTACCCACGCCCGGGCGCGTGAGATTTTCCGTGACTGCTAAGTGTGGTCCTACCCGTGCAGGTTACGGCGGTACGCCGATGATTCGAGTGTTTCGCTCGGACGACGCGCGGAAAATTCCCGATGAAGAAACGGTCTACGGTTTTGTCACCACGCTCACGCCTGGTGCGTCGGCGACGCCCTGTGTGCCAGGCAGCACCTACCTTGCTGCGGATGAAGGTGTAGATCTCACCCCGTCCACCACGGATCAGCCCATTGCACCGGGTTTGATCTACGACTTCAAACGCGTTGCGAACTTTCCTTCTCCTCGAGCAATGACCTCGCTGGTGATTACCAGCAATTTTGGGGGCCGCGCGCTCGTTGGTCTTGGTGGTTTGTCTGGTCAGTCGATCTTC
>JBIKMD010000423.1:0-4988 GCA_044359465.1 Myxococcota bacterium | reverse complement strand
GTGCGTCGCGGGGCGCTCACGCTGGCCCAAAGGCGGAGGAAGAAATCAGGTGGTCACCCGGTCACCGCTGGAACGCTGCTTTTGGTCCCCTGGGAGACCGCTGGTGACATTGCCGATACGCTTGTACTCCGCCGAAAAGAACTCACCGCGCTTCAGTTTGCTCCAAAACTCGGCATACTCGGGGCTATTGCGATACGACACTTCGACAAACATGCTGTGGTGCTTCCCTTGCACCTCTTCGAGCGTGTAGCCGAGCAGCGAGAGAAAGTTCGTGTTGGCATTCGCCACGATGCCATCAAGTGAGAACTCAATGACGGCCTGTGACTTGTCGAGCGCCGAACGAAGACTTCTGAGATCCTCTGTTTCGCGTTTTAGGCTTTCGGTCTCGGCAGCGCTTTGGTCTGTGCCACGGCGCGCTTTGCCGCGACGTTCTACGAACAAAGTAGGAGATGCTTTTCGAGCATGGTTCAAATCCTTAGCCATGTGACTTTCCTTCGGTGAGTAAATGCGTGGTTGAACTGCGACCGTTTCAAACGGCTGGTTATGATTTGTCCCTGTCCATCGCTGGTGTGCCGGTTTGAACGGCGCGTTCCGTGTCGAGCAGCAGCAGGAGATGCGGCGTGAGCTTGTACACCCCTGTCGTGAGCTCCTTCGTTCTTGGCTGTAGTGTCTGCGGCGATGGCTCGAAGAGTGCTCTATCCACTTCCACGACGTCGCCAATCTCATCTACCAGTAGACTCACGACGCCATTGCCATGGCGAACGATCACATTGGTGGCCTCGCGGGTTTGCGGCAAGTTGAGTCGGCAGCGCAAATCGATGGCAGTCACGATTTGCCCACGCAGATTGATGAGTCCTCTCACCAGTGCAGGCGCCAGCGGCACTGGCGTCATCTCTTGGTGACGAATGACCTCCTGCACTTCGGAGACGTCGACGCCAAAGAGTAGGTTTCCGACAGTGAAGGTACACAGTTGCTTCTGGGTCTTTTCGTCTACTTCGTTCATGCTGCCCTCATGTTTGGAAACCAGGGTGCGCGGCTACGAATGACGCCCTCGACATCCAGGATCTCGGTGACTTTGCCTTGTACGATGGCTGCGCCATCAACCCCGTCGCGTACGGCGCAGTTTTCTACCCGTACGGCCTCGTCGATGACGTCGATGATGCGACTCACCACAAAACCAATACTGCGATCACCAAAGGAATAGACGATGACGCGAATGAGGCCGCCAGTGTCCTCCGGCATGCTGCCGAGCGTGATGAGCGGCAGCACTTCGCCGCGGTATTGCACGACAAAGCTATCTCCCACTTGCTCAACGCGCTGCCTTGGAAACTCTTCTAGGCGCGCGACCTCTGACAACGGCACCGCCATACTGCCTCCATCTTCGAGTCCGAAAATGACCAGCGATCGCTGATCCTTGCGCTCTGTAACCGTGTCGTTGCGTTCTGATGTTCTTGTTGTGTGCTCTGCGCCGCGCTGTGACACTTTCGCTTGCTCTGCTAGACCTACAACGTCGAGAATGAGCGCGACGCGTCCATCGCCCATGATGGTCGCGCCAGCAAACGACGTGATTCCTTTGAGCTCTTTTCCTAGCGGCTTGACGACGATCTCTTCCGTGTCGCCCACCTCATCGACGACTAGACCAAACTGATCATCGCCCGCCTGTAGAACGATGAGGTTGAGGGCTCCGTTCTTGAAGGATTGCTCGCCGAGCCCGAGCGCGTGACCAAGGTTCACGATTGGTAGGAGCCGACCGCGGAGACGATACACCGCTGCGCCATCGATGATTTCAACGGCGGTTTTGACTTCTTCTTCGTCGAAGCGCAGCATCTCTAGCAGGTTGGTTTGCGGAATGGCGAAGCGCTGGTGCGCGCTCGAAACGATAATCGCGGGCACGATAGCGAGCGTGAGCGGAATGCGGATTTTAACGGTGGTTCCGCTCCCAGGATTGGCGAGTAGATCCACGACGCCGCCAATTTTTTCGATGTTCGTTTTCACTACGTCCATGCCAACGCCGCGACCCGACACGTTCGTGACTTTGGCCGCCGTAGAGAAGCCTGGCAGGAACACGAGCTGCGCCAGCTCGTAGTCTGACAAACGTGAAGCCCGCTCTGCACTGATCAATTGGCGTTCGACGGCTTTGGTTCGAATCGCGTCGAAATTGAGGCCGGCGCCGTCATCCGACACTTCGATGTTGACCTGACCGCCCTCGTGATACGCACGCAGGCTGAGCGTGCCGGTCTTGGGTTTGCCTTTTCCTGCGCGCGCACCTGGCTCTTCGATGCCGTGGTCAATCGCGTTTCGGACGATGTGGGTCAGTGGATCTTTGATCGCTTCCAGGATGGTGCGATCGAGCTCGGTGTCTTTCCCGTTCATTTCGACGCGCACTTGTTTGCCGCAAACCATGGCCAGGTCGCGCACAACGCGCGGTAGCTTGCTCCAAACGTTGCCAATCGGCTGCATGCGCGTCTTCATGACTTGCTGCTGCAGCTCGGTGGTCACTAGGTTGATGCGCTGCGCGGCGTTCAAAAACCCTGGCTCGTCGACGCGTGCGCCCACTTGCAGGATTTGATTTCGCGCGAGCACCAACTCGCCAACGAGATTCATCAACTCGTCCAAGAGGTCCACATCAACGCGCACATTGGTGTCTGCCACGGCTTGTGTTGGTAGCTCCGATGAGGCCGGGGGGCTTGCGGGTTTCGCTGCGGGCGGCGCTTTGGGGACGACCGGTGCTGCTGCGACGACTGGCTCAGGCGCGGCAGGTGGCTCGGGCGTTGCGACCGGTGAGGCGACCGGTGAGGCGACCGGTGCGGCGACCGGTGCGGCGACCGGTGCGGCGACCGGTGCGGCGACCGGTGCGGCGACCGGTGCGGCGACCGGTGCGGCGACCTGCGGAGGCGGTGTTGCTACGGTGACCGGTGTCGCAGCAGGAACTGGCGCCGGAGCGGGCACCGCCGTGCTGTCTGAGCGCCCTTTGCGGCTACGTTCGCGCTTGGACCAGCAGTCTTTAGCGCATGTAGGCGCGCGATAATCGCCGCGTGGTCGACCACACCCTCTTTGCCCTCTGCTTCGATGTTGCGCAGTACAGCCCGCACTTGATCGACCATGGAGAGCAGGGCTGAGGTCATGTCTTTGTCGAGCGTGAGCGTTTTGTCCCGGAGCAAAACGAGCAAACTTTCGCCCGCATGCGTCAGCGCCTCGAGCTTCGAAAAGCCGAGGAATCCAGACGTGCCTTTGATGGTGTGAATCGTGCGAAAGATCGTGCCGATACGCTCGTGCGCGCCGGGATCTGCCTCCAAGGCAACGAACTCTCGATCTAGTTGATCGAGCCCTTCTTGGCTTTCGATGAGGAATTCCTTGAGGGCTTCGTCAAGCATTCGACACACTCCGTGGCCGCAAAACTCGTGGGCTCAACCGGTATGTCGAAGGGTCAAAACGGACTTTTTAAGCGAGTCGCTTAGCCCCTATTCGGCGCGTAAACGATTTCGAGCTGCAAGAGTGTGGACAACAACGAACGGACTTCCGCCGCGTTGCTGACGCCGAGCTCATTGATGCGCTTTGTAAGTTGCCGCGCGGCAAACGGTTGCGCTTGTTCGCTGAGCGTCAGCAGCGTTTGCGCAAGCGGCCCGCGAGGAACGCTCAGCTTGTTCGTACGAATTTGGACGGACAGCGATTCGACCCGCGTGGCGCCACTCACGAGTCTGCGTTCGAGAGAAAACGACACTTCGGGGTTGACGCACAAGGTGAGCTTGTCGAGCGTCTCGTCATTGAGTGCAAGCGGCGACCGTGCGGGGTTGCTGGCTTTGCTGACGACGAGCTCGAGGCGTGGACGATGTGCGAGCAGGTCCACGAGCTCGAATTGTGTCATGGCCGGAAGCGAGAGGGCGCGCTGCCTCGCTGGGCCTTCTGCGATGAATTTTTCTACGGCCCAATCGAGCGGCTCTAGCCACCTGACGAAACGCAGCCCTTGTTTTGTTAGCAGATCGAACAAGGCGCGCACGTTGTAGCTGGTCTCATTGACGTTCAGATAACGATCCACGAACTCCGCGTCGGCCACACGGGCACCGTCTTGCCACGGACCCACGAAGAGCGTCTCGCTGCTGACCGCTTGTGCAAAGGCGCGGCCGAACGCGAGGCGCTCAGGCACCGGCAGTGTGCGCGGTGCGAGCAGATCGATCGCCTCGACCATGTTGTACAATGCCGTTCGGCCTCGTCGTCCGTAGACCATCAGGCTGATCACACCGTGAGGCGCCAGCACGCGGTCGAGCTGGGCAAGCCCCGTCGCTGGGTCCGACAAATGGTGCAGGACGCCAGACGAATAGATGACATCAAATCCACCAGGCGGAACTTCGAGCCCTTCGAGCGTCATCAAATCAACTTCGATGAAGCTCACATTGCGCAGCCCACGCGCTTTGGCCTGGGCTCGCGCCTCGTCCAATGCGACGCGATTGACGTCTACGCCAACGAAATGCGCGTGTGGCTGCAGCGTCGCGGCTGCGAGCGTACCTACCCCGCGACCACAACCCGCATCGAGCACTTGAAAGGGCTTCTCGGTCTTTCGAGCAAGGCTCGTGTAGCTGAGTAGCAGCTCTGCATCGACGCCAAGACGAAACGTGGGCGCATTGTCTGCGGGATAGGGAAACGCCTCGTACATCGAGCGAACGCGAGCTGTGGTGTCGTCCATTCAGCACGTTAACTCAGTTTTCAGCCGGGTCGAGAATCTGCACAGCGGCAGCGCGGCAGCCTTGGAACACGCACTTCCCCTTGACCCGCATGCACTGACATCGCTAGGCAGGCCCCCATGCAGGACCAATTCAACGATCCGGATGAGCCACCGACCTTTTGGAACGCCAGCCGCACCATTGGCCTCGGCATGGCCTGTTTGGCTGCGTTTCTCGTGATGATCTACTTCATCTCACCTTGATTTAAGGGCTGAGGCGCTCGCGGATCCAGCGGCTACCGTCCAACCGGTAGCGTAAGCGATCGTGCAG
>JBIKMD010000424.1:0-4988 GCA_044359465.1 Myxococcota bacterium | reverse complement strand
CGACTTACGCGAAACTCGGATTGTCATTCGAAAGCGCGTCGCCGCTGCCCTGCGCTGCGCTGCGTAGTTGACACTGTCGCAGTCGCAGCAGTCGCAGCAGTCGCAGCAGGCGCAGCAGGCGAAGCAGGCGAAGCGGCGAAGCGGCGAAGCGGCGAAGCGGCGCAGCAGGCGCAGCGGTCGCAGCAGTCACCGCAGTCACCGCAGTCACAGCAGTCACAGCAGTCACAGCAGTCACAGCAGTCACAGCAGTCACCGCAGTCACCGCAGTCACCGCAGTCACAGCAGTCACCGCAGTCACAGCAGTCACCGCAGTCACAGCAGTCACCGCAGTCACCGCAGTCACCGCAGTCACCGCAGTCACCGCAGTCACCGCAGTCACCGCAGTCACCGCAGTCACCGCAGTCACAGCAGTCACCGCAGTCACAGCAGTCACAGCAGTCACAGCAGTCACAGCAGTCACAGCAGTCACAGCAGTCACAGCAGTCACAGCCGCAGTCGCAGTCGCAGTCGCAGCCGCAGTCGCAGTCGCAGCCGCAGCCGCTCCAGTCGCTCCAGTCGCTCCCGAGGCTGCCTTTGCTCCCGAGGTTTACCTTTTAGCTGCTTCCGCTCCCGCTTCCGGTGCGGCCCCAGGCCGCACTTAGGCCGCCCGGCCCTTTCGTTCGAAGCAGTGCGCTCGTTCGGCCGTAGCAATAGCTGAGGTCGTTCGAAGCCCTCGTTGCACTCCACGAGGGCGCTCCATCAGGACTATCGCGACACAGTGCACTGAGCGAACGGCCCGTCAGCCAACGACTTCGTCAATCCGCTGCGCTGCGGCGCCACTCCGCAATCACAAACGCAGCGATGTAGACACCCAGCGACATCGCGCTCACCAAGGGCACGAAGAGCAATTGCGGTCCCGGAAGTGGGAACCCAAGTGGCCAACCATAAACAAAGACGTGCGCCAAACAAGCAAGACTCGTGGCGATGACCAGAGTGCGAAGGTCGTTTGCGATAGCGCGTGCTCGCATCAGGCGCACGTGGATGAACAAAAACACCATGAGCGAGAACGACGCAGCCGCCAGCGTTAGCCCAATGAACGGACCGCGCTGCTTGATCGAGGTCAAATCGAAGCCACCTGTCACCACGACGATGACTGAAGCCGTGAGTACCCATTGCAATACGATCCACGCGAGTAACCCAAGGTGCCTCGCGCGCCATACGATCAAGCCGAGGACGAAGATGAACGCGGCGCCAGCGCGTGCCCACTGAAGCTGCGCTCGGCTGGTGTAGAAATCCTTCCAAGACTCGGCGCCAAGTGTCTCGAGATAACGAAGATTCTCTGCGCGAAAGCGCGCTACAACGTTGCGGCGTTCGTTGAGGTAAAACTCGGGGAACGCACTTGGTTCCACAAGCGTGAACGCGCTGTCCAACACGTCGTCGGTCGCACGCATGTGGCGCGGGAAAGGGACCCCAAGTAGCAATGAGAGCGTTGGTGCGACTGCGCGCATATCAAAAGCTCCCGCCGAAGCAGCCTTCAGAACGCCTCGTCCTCCGAAACAAGTTAGGACGAACGCGGTCTCTGGTTGCCTCCCGCCGTGCCCGCCTGCGTCTGCGTGGCCATGGTCCGCGGTGATGACCACCAGGTCACGCTGCCAATCAATGGCATTCAGAAGCGTCATGATCTCGGAATCCACACGAACGGCTGCGTTACGGTAGTTGTCAGATGCACCAAACGCATGTGCGGTTTCGTCTACATAGACAGGATGCATGAGTGTGAGGCTCGGCTCTCGCGCGACTTCCAAGTGCAGTTGCGCGAACAGATCCGAGTTTTCCTCCATGGTCACATAGTGCTCGAACGCGTGGGGGAAGAGCTCTTGGAACCACGGCAGCTCGCTGTACGCGCTGACGAAGAATCCGGCCTCACGCGCGCGGGCCCAAATCGAATCGGCGGCGAGCGGATCCCGTGTGGCGTTGTTGCGGCTGCCAGTGCGGTCTTGCTCTAATCCAGTCGACAAGACTGCGTAGACAGGGCGGGACAAACTGAGCGGTCCCACGTCGGTCGTGACGCATTGCCCATGCGCCCCGGTGGTTTGCACTGCGCGCAAGGCGCTCGCGACGTCGCGTCGCATACCATCAATGACAATGACGTAAGTGTGGCGGGGCGGAGTGACGGGTGGAACTTGTTCGCCTGCGACCGCAACAAGGAAGTACCCGTCATGATTGGAGAGCCTAGGGATGTAGCCTTCTCCGGTCACCACACCAATCGCCAAGGCGATGAGCGCGATAGCGAGACTGCGGTGCCTGATGCGCCCCGCGATCAAGCTGCCTTTTCACCCTGAAACTGCAGTTCGTAAAGCGCAGCGTAGAGCCCACCTCGGGTGAGAAGCTGTTCGTGCGTCCCGCGCTCCGCGATGTGTCCACCTTCAATCACGATGATTTCATCGCACATGCGCAGTGTGGCCAAACGATGCGCGATGACGAGCGCCGCGCGTTGCTGCAGAAGCACCTCGAGTCCGCGAGTGAGCGCGGCTTCGCTTTGCGCGTCTATGCTGCTCGTTGCTTCATCGAGCACGAGCAACTCCGGCTGACGAATCAACGCCCGGGTAAATGCGATGAGCTGCGCCTCACCTGAGGACAAGTTGTTGCCGCGTTCACTGACCACATGGTCCAGGCCTTTTGAGAAGCGTGCGATCAGACTATCCGTGCCAATGGCGCGGGCCGCGGCGTGAATGGCTTCATCACTCACCTTGTCATCAAAATCGCGCAGATTGTCTCGGAGCGTACCCGAGAAAATGATGGGATCCTGAGGGACAATAGCGACGCGCCGTCGCAGCGCCGCAAGATCCCATTGCCGCAGAGGAACACCACCCGCTTCGATACTGCCGCTCGAAGGGTCGACAAGGCGAAGAAGCAGCTTCACGAAGGTGGTTTTCCCTGCGCCAGTCGGACCTACGAGCGCGACTTTTTTGCCCGCCTCCAATGTGAGCAGCACGTCATTCAACACTGTTTTTCCAGTGGGATAACCAAAGGTCACATGGTCGAACTTCACCGGCATCATGGAGCCGCGTTGTTCAGGTTGCGCCGGTGCCTCGAGGCCAGGCTTCACACTCAAAAACTGATCAACGCGCTCGGCAGCGGCCAAACCAGATTGAATGATGGCGAACTTACTGCTCAGATCGCGGATCGGGATGAAGAAGCGCTGTACGTACTGAATGAACGCAACGAGGACACCGAGCTGGAGCACGCCAGAAATGAGGTCGTGCGCCGCAAACCAAATCATGGCGGCAACCGCAGTGCTACCAATCGCCTCCACCACAGCGAACAAGGTGGCATCGATCGCGATGGCCGTTCGGTTACCCTTTTGCAGCTCTTCGTTGATCGTCGAGAAGCCGTCTTGAACGCGATCATTCTGACGGAAGACTTGGATCACCTCCGCACCCGCGAGGTGTTCGGCCGCGTAAGCATTGAGCTTGGCCGTTCGCGCGCGGATATCGCGAAACGCGTCGCGTGCTTTTCTGCGAAACACTTCGCTGAGCGCAACGAGCGGCGGCACCGTGAGGAAGACGATGGCGGTGAGCTTCACGTCTAGAAGCAACATGGCCGCGACGATGCCGAGCGCTACGACCATGTCCGCAAACATGGTGACCGCACCCGAGGTGAACATTTCGCTCAGCGCTTCCACATCGTTCGTGAGCTTGGTGAGGACACGGCCGCGGGGCTCGCGCTCGAAGTAGGCGAGATCGAGTGACTGCATGTGCGTAAACAAGCGTGCCCGCAGCGCGTGCATGGCGCGTTGGCCAAGGGTCGCAAGCGATGTTTGGCTGGTGAGCGAAAACACGAGCTCGATGAAGATGGCGCCCAAATACAGAAGCGCAAACAGCGTGAGCGCCTGTGGGTC
The DNA here is from genome assembly GCA_044359465.1 of Myxococcota bacterium. Lineage (GTDB taxonomy): Bacteria > Myxococcota > JADLHZ01 > JADLHZ01 > JADLHZ01 > JADLHZ01. The sequence continues at coordinate 1,111 of JBIKMD010000424.1, read as the reverse complement.
ATGTTTGAGCACGCCTTCGTCGATGGTGCGTTGCATGAGGAACGGCGGCAACGTGGGCATGAGCGCCGCGCAAAGCGTAGCGCCCAAGGCGACCCACACGAGCCAACGAGAGCCCGCGGTACCGAACAACAGACGCAGGGCTATCTTCATGCGCTCACCGCTTTGGCGATACGTTCGGCCAAACGTTGTCGCTTGTGCAACTCGTAGTAGAGCGTGCCGGGTTTCTGCAGGTTCTCTGGCGTGCCTTCTTCTACGATGCGACCGCGATCCATGACGATAATGCGGTCGACATGATCGAGCGCTGCCAGGCGGTGCGTGGCGATGACGATGGATCGTTTGCGTGAGCCATGGTCGAGGAGCGCGTCGATGATGCGCTTTTCTGTTTCGGCGTCCACCGCGGAGAAACAATCATCGAGCAGAAGCACTTTTGGGTCGATGACCAGTGCGCGTGCAATCGCAAGCCGCTGCTTTTGGCCGCCCGAGAGTGTGACGCCGCGTTCACCTATCTCCGTGGCGAGGCCGTCTGGAAAACGCGCCACATCCGCTTTGACTGCGGCGACCTCGAGTGCGCGTTCCAATGTGAGGTCGTCGCAGTCTGGTTTTCCAAAACACACGTTCTCTCGGACGGTGGCCGAGAAAAGGAACGGTTGCTGCGGAACATAACCAACGCCAGCGCGGATCGACGCCAGCGAAAAAGCAGCCACGTCCTCGCCGCCAATGGTGTATGTGCCAGGGGCCTTCACGTCGAGCACTCGAGCGAGCATGGCGAGTAAGGTGCTCTTACCGCTGCCCACCGTGCCGACGATGCCGAGCCGCTCACCTGGCGCAAGCGTGAGTGACACATCGTCAATGATGCGCGTCTCTCCGCGCGTAAGCGAGGCGTGCGTCAGCTTGAGCTCCGCCGCTGAACCCAGCTGCAGCGCACGCTCTCCCGTAGACCACGTGGGCTCGACGAAGAGCGCGAGAATGCGTTTCCACGACGCACGTCCACGCTGAATGACGGCAAGCATGAAGCCGAACATCAAAGTGGGGAAGATCAACAACCCAAGGTACGCCGTGAAGGCGACAAGCGAGCCGAGCGTCATCTTGCCGTTCATGACGTCATGACCAC
>JBIKMD010000425.1:0-4988 GCA_044359465.1 Myxococcota bacterium | reverse complement strand
CCGAACGGCAGCATCATCGAGCTCGGTGAGCACGTCAGGCAAACAACGGGCGTCACGGCGGAGTGGAAACAATCACGCCTTCGTGATCGCTACGGCAACTACATGCAGGTCATTTACGATCACTTGCCGGTGGTGGCGCCGTTCTTGCCAGGACAAGACAGCGAGGTGCTCCCCCGCTTCATCCGCTACACCGGGTATGACCCGGCGCTCGCCGTTCCGAGCACGAGCGGCACAGCCCTCATAGGAGAGAAAGAGATCGAGATCGTTTGGAACCAAACCGCCTCGCCACAGATGAGCGGCTTTTCTGGTCAGCGCCGATGGGAACGCACGAAGCTCATCTCAGATCTGATGCTCCGTGTGAACGGCAAGCTGCATAAGCGCTATAGTTTCACCTACCGCACCTCGGCGGGCTCGCAGCGCAGCTTGCTGCATACGCTGCGCGAGTGCGACGGCGCCAACACGTGTTTGCCGGAGGTGCGTTTCGAGTACACGAGCCCTGGCGTCGCCACCGATTTTGCGCAGCCGCTCTTCTTCGCTGACGCGTCGAGCGACACGGCCCCGGTGAACCAAGCGACCGTCATGGCGACGGACCTTGATGGCAACGGCATCGCTGACCTGGTGTACGAGTCCCACCGCAATGGCAAAACCCACATCGCATTCCGTTTGGGCAGCACTTCTTTGTCAGGCGCCGTAACCCTGGCGGCAGCCGTCATGGTCGATACCGGTCAAAACGCTCCAATCGACATCCGCCTTCTCGATGCCGACGCAGATGGTAGAGGTGACATCTTGTTTCGCTTTCGCGGCGGGAACACAGGCACGCCGGCCGCGCCGCTCGACAAGTGGAGGCTGTTGAAGCTCACTGCGACTGGCGCACCCAGCGTGACGACGACGACGCATGTTGGCACCAAACTCGACCAAATCGCCGACGTCGATGGGGATGGACTACCGGATCTCGTGCAGTGCGCAAACGGCACCTACCGTGTGGCGTTTGGCAACGGTGTTCACTTTGCGCCACCTACGGCCGCGCTGGCAGGCTTTACCTGCAATCTCGCAAGCGCAGACTCTAAGAGGCCACTCGCAATCGACTTGGATCGCAACGGATCTAGTGAGCTCATTTACCCGCGCGATCCGAGTGAAACGCCTGTGGCGGTGCTAGTCGCAAGCAGCAATTGGCTGCGTGGTGCAGCGAAAACGACTCCAGCGATCGACATTTGGTCAACAGACAATCAGTTCTTAATGCCAGTCACGATCAGCGTCGAAGGCAGAAATCAAACCATCTACCCGCGCGCGGCGGACTTCAACGCAGACGGCCGAGCGGACGTTCTTTCGGCGCAGAACCTAGACGGCGGCGGCGTGAAGTTGTGGCGTTTCACGACGAACGGCATGATGTACACGCAAAGAGTACAACAGAGCGCGCTGCCCCTGCCAAACGCCATCTTCGCTGACTTCAACAATGACGGCTACGCCGATGTGCTGGCGCCAAACGTAGGACAAAATTCAGCCACGCTAACCATCACCAACCTTGGTCAGACTGCAACGCTTGTAGCTGGCGCCGCAAGCGAGGTCATGGAACCCGCCTTCACCGCCGCCGGTGACTTCAACGGCGACGGCACACCAGACATCATTCTGCGCGTGCGCGGCTCGGGCGGCTTCAAGCTCTTTCTCACCAAGAGTCGCCCTGATTTGCTGAACGCGGTGTTCGAGCAGCCGCTCGTCGATAGCTATCGCGTAGATTATTCGGCGCTGAGCAAACGGTTTGATCCAACACTACTCCCCGAGCAAGAAAATGGCGTTTACACGTTCAACTCGGGGGACTGCTTCAGCGGACTCACCTGTCTGCGCGGTGGCAACGGCTACGTCGTGCGCCGCTTGCATCGGGACGCCCAATCCACGCGCAACGACGTGACGACCTATCGCTACGAAAACGCCCACGTCGATTCACTCGGCTATGGCTGGCTCGGCTTTCAACGCGTCTATAGTCGCAATGCCCTGCAGGGCACCCAAACCACCACGGAGTACTACTTCGGTCGCGAAACACCTTCGCCAAACACACATCGTTTTCCATTCCTCGGGCGACCTCGAATCGTCACCAAGCGAACGGCGATGGGTGATGGAACGACGGCCGTTGAACAAAGCTACACCAACATCGCGACCAAAGTGCTCACCGGCAACTGGTTTGCCTTCGTTACATCAAAGCACCAGCTGAAGATCATGGAAGCGGCGTCAGGGACGCAGCGCACCTACGCATCGGCATCGCACCGTGTCGCTTCGATCAACGGGGTCTATCAGATCGACAACTTCGGCAACGAGCTGGACGCGACCGACGACTTCTCTTCGAGCACGACTCGCACTGTTCGCACCTACCAAAACACGACGGCGAACTGGATCGTGAAACGCCCGCTCTCGACCACAACCACGAGCTGCCAAAGCGGCGAGTGCGCCACGCTGTACAGCGACCAAACGTGGACAGCGCAAGGCACCGAACGAAAAGCCCGAGCCAACCTTGTGTCGGCTCTGACGTCGGGCCCCGCGACGCTCACCACCCTACGCGAGCGCGATCTCTACGGAAACGTAGAGGAAACGAAGCTGATCGATTCGCTAAACAACGAACGGGTCACGCTGACCCTGCACGAAGATTCGGAGCACATGTATCCGACGACCGAAATGAATCCCGCAGGGCACGCGATCGAACGGCGCATGCACAAATTCTTCGCGCTCCCTACGACGGTCATCGGCATCAATCGCGGCCTCACGCAGAATGCGTACGACACATTTGGAAGGCTTGTGCTCACGGTGCGCCCAGACGGAGTGAACGAGACCGTCACGCACACTCCGCTTGGTCCCGTAACCTATGCCGATGCGTTTTACGCGATCACCAAGACTGTCGGTACGCTTCCGCCAGTCGTCACCGAATACAATCGCTTCGACTTACCTGTGCGCAGCTTGCATACCGGCTTCGACGGGTCTCAGATCGAACGCCGGCGCGGATACGACGCTCGTTTGCGACAAACGACCGAAACCATGCCGCATGTGGCCGGTCAGCCTGACGGCGGAAGCTGGGAGACGACCTACGATGCGCTCGATGCGCCAACCGAGCAGCGGCAACCGGACGGTATGCGGGTCAGTCACGTGCTGCAACGTGCGCCCCGGATCAACAACGTGGATCGCGAAGGTGTTCTGACGACGACGACGAACCCGCGCGGTTATGTGCAAACACAACTGACGAACGCCGCAGGCTTGGTGATCGAAACCTTCGATGCCTTACAAGGCCAAGTCATCTACACCTACGGTCCCTTCGACAGGCAACGCTCGATGGTGGATCAACACGGAAACGAATTCGTCGCGACTTACGATGCCTATTCGCGGCAAATCGGCTTCGAAGACGATGACGCTGGTCTCATCAGTTACTCTTACACACCCTTTGGCGAGATCTTCACAGAGACCGACGCAACTGGAAACGTAGCGACCTTTGGCTACGATCCCATCTCGCGACGCACTTCGCGCAGCGACTCGAACGGGGAACAAACCCGGTGGGACTACGATCCCTTGAACGGGGTCGGACAGCTCGACTTTTCGCTGAGCCCAGATGGCGTGCGAGTCGCCTACACCTACGATGCGCTCGGGCGGCTCGCGAGTGAAACACGTACCATCGCGTCTCAGGTCTTCACGCACGACTACACCTACGATGCGCTCGGCCGCTTGCTCCTTACGACTTTTCCCGCAGCAACTGACGGCACGCGCCCTGCGGTGTGGCGCGAATACCGAAACGGCATGCTCGCCGCGCTACACGACAATGACACGGATGCGATCTATTGGGCGCGTTCGCGTATGAACCCGCGCGGTCAGACGAGCGAAGAGGTTTACGGGAACGGCGCCACCACAACTAGAACCCACTACGGATGGGGAGGCGCGAGGACCATCACCACACGCGATGCCCGTGGCAACGTCCTGCAAGATTTGCTCTACGCCTACGACGCCAATCGAAACATTTTCTCACGCGAAGACTTCGTGCAGAGGCGCCGAGAGTTCTACGTTCACGACGAGCTCGATCGCACGCGTTCGGCGTGTCTCGAAGACTTGCAAACGCCGCGCCCACCGCCGGAAAATACCCATGTCCCCAGCGGCTATGCAGTTCAAGCGCCGCTCGGCGTCAGGATTTCTGTCGAGGTAGGAGACCCGATTGCATCGCCACTGCGCGCAGCTTTGCCCGAAGGCCAGGTCGTTGGGCTCATGTCGATCGGTACACTCGTCGACGGCGCCAGCCCGCCCGGTGCGCAGGCCTCGTATGCGTCGTGCCTGACGGCGGAATACGACGCGCTTGGAAACATTTCGTTTCGCTCCGATGTAGGTAACTATGCCTACGAACCAGCACGTCCGCACGCGGTTTCGACCATCACGCGGGGCGATGGCTCTTCGTTCTCGCTCGAATATGACGCACGCGGACGTCTACTAAAAAACGACGGACAACGCATCGAGTGGCGTCCTTTCTCGCAGCCGCGCATGATGCAGACCGCCGCGGGGCAAAGCATCACCTTCGCGTACGACGCGAACTTCGGCCGGGCGAAAAAGAGTGGGCCGAGCGAACGTTTCACCTACGCAGGCAGCGACTTCTATCGCCGCGAGGTGCTCGGGACGGCGGCGAGTAACATCTTCATGCCGGCCATCGAAACGAGCTCGCACTATAAGCTCATAGCGGACGATCGCGCAGTCGCAGAGCTGATTGTTCACGACACGAACGTTCTCGCGACGAGTGGTCAAACCTACTCTGACGGCACGAGGTTGCAGCAACTCAACAACTCGACTGGATCGATCAAAGGCGAACGCAGCGTACGCTATCTGCATGATGATCATTTGGGTTCTGTCGAGCTCATGACCGAACAATCGGGTCTCGTGAGTGAGCGGCGTTCATACAATTTCTTCGGACAACCGAGGCCGCCTGAGCTGTCGGCATCCTCGCGCCACATCGCAACAACCACGCGTTGGGTCGG
>JBIKMD010000050.1:0-10997 GCA_044359465.1 Myxococcota bacterium | reverse complement strand
CTTGGAGGTCGCTAATGCGTGCGCTGCTTGCGTTGATGCTCTTGTCGTCCTGCGCGTCCCATTCGACCACCGCCACGGAAGTGGGCGTGCGCGTCAACAAGCTGAGCGGTCTGGACCGTACGGTTTATCCGCCGGCCGGCACCTATTTTTTTATGCCCTTCATTAACGATTGGTACACGTTTAGTCGTGAAACCAAGCGGCTAGAGATGAAGTCGGGCGCCAAAACAGCCGGTGCGCCGCAAGACGACGTGGAGTTCAAAACGCGAGACGGCAACGACGTGGGTGTGGACGTCACAGTGCTATATCGGATTGATGAGCAACAAGCCGTTCATGTGCTCGAGATGGTTGCGTCAGGCGACGAGGACTTGCGCGAGAAGATTGTGCGTCCCTTGGCGCGCACCATCGTGCGTGATGCGTTGAATACGCTGACGTCCGAAGAGATCTATACCGACAAAAAATTCAAAGCCGGTGACGTGGCGCATGATCAATTGAACGCGGCGCTCAAACCTTATGGCGTGATTTGCGAGACCATTACACTTGGTGACCATCGTTTCCACGAGAACTATCAAAAAGCGATCGTAGCCAAGAAGGTCTATGACCAGAACGTCAACACCAACCGTTCCGCGCGGCAATCGACAGAGAAAAAGTGGGAAGCTGCGCTGGAAGAAGTGAAGGGCGACGTCGAGCAACAGATCGCGACAGAGGAAGGCGCAGCGCTGAAAGTGAAGCTTGCGGCGGACGCGTTCTACTTCTCGAAGCAAAAAGAGGCCGAGTCCATTCTCGCAGAAAAAACTGCGCAGGCCAAAGGCGTCATCGAGTTGAACCGAGCCATGGCAAGCGCCGGCGGAAGGACCAACGTAAAACTGCAGATCGCCAAGGCGCTCCAGGGCAAACGGGTCGTCGTGCTCCCGTCGGGCGGCGGCAATGGCCAGTTCCAGAAGCTCGATGTGAACGATCTCCTCAAGACCGTGATGGCACGCGAAGTCGTGAGCCCACCGGCCGCCGCAGCGCCCGCCGCGGAGTAGCCGCCGACAGCTGCGAAGCCACCGTCAACAATGCCTGTGTTGCTACGCGGAGCTGACTAAACAAACGAGAACGAGAGATGTCAGTGGTCGCAGACTCGCTTCGACGTTCAGTGGTCCCGTCGAAAGATCGCATTATTGTGCCGCGCAAATACCATTACCCTCTGAATCGGCTCGGCACCTGAGCCCAGCCGCGCAGCACTTGTTCGCGCTGATACCGCAAGCAGCGTCAGAAATGGCAAGTGATGAAATTTTCACGCACACCCCTGAACCATCCTCGGAGTTGGGATTCGAGTAGCAGCAAGTGAGTTCGTCGCTGCATATCTTCCTCAGGCCCGAAGGGGCAAAGTCGTAACACACTGCGCCTTCGTCCACGACCTGGTCTTTCGCGATCTGGTCTTTCGGGATTGGGTCTTTCGCGATCTGGTCTTTCGGGCCGCAAGCTCCGGCCACCCATGCAAGACACATGAACGAAAGCGAAATCAGAGCTTTTATGAAGGACCTTTTGGCGCGAAACAATTTCACAAAACAACCTCCGGCTTCGTGGTCTCCCATGGCTCAATCACGATGTCGACACGTCCAGCACTGTCCTTGGCTGCGCGAGCGGAATACGTCGCAAACCTCCCGTTCCAATGCCGCGCTTTTTGAAGTTGCACTCTTGCGCATTGGCGGCGACGCTTCGTGGATGCGATGGCTCCTTCTCGTCTTCCTTGTTGCCTGCCGTGGTGCTGAGTATCAAGCGCAGCTCGTAGCTGAAACCAAAGTTGGCAACGAGACGCTGCCAATGGGCACAATCGTCACCGCGCGCAAGTGTTGGTTCTGGAAAGGCGGTGCGTGCCGCGAGATAAAACAAGGTTTCACCACTGAAGACGCGCTAGTTGCGTTTCCTGCTACGCCGGTCCTCAAGTTTGTCGGAAAAGAAGGCGTGACGATCAATCAATCGGCCGCGGCGCTCGGTAGCCCAGTGGATACCTTTGCGCATGCGAGCTTCGGTGAAAAACTCGGCGTGCTACAAGAAGGAAAGCTCGTTGCGCTGATTGACCCAGCGGTGCTTAGCGACAAAGCGCTGACCGCGGAAGATTATTTGAAGCTCGCCAAGCGGGCGATGCTCGCAAGGAACCTCGGAGACCTGAAGGCGCGAGTTGAAGCAGCTTATGGAGTGGATCCAAACGAGGAGACCGTGAAAGCGCTAAAGGCAGCGCACGAGCCAAACGACAAGCGCAAGCTCGCTGAGCTTCCGGCTATGCTGCCGCCGAAAGAGCGCGTCTGGGACCAAGACAACTTCGCAGGTGTGATCACGGACGAAAAAGGCGAGAAGGGTATGGTGAAGGTGACCTTCGATTCGTTCGCCACCGTGGAGTTCTCGCTCGGCAGTGAGCGATTGCAGGTTCGCCCGGCGCGTAAGGAAGAGAAACAGGTGAGCGCGAAGTCGCTGAGCGGTAGGCCGTGGAGCGCAGAAGAGCTGATGGCGCGCGCCGAGAAGTGGCAAGGTAAGCTCGCTCTTGCTGGCTACTATCGTGCATTTCGCCTAGGCGAAGAGTCCGCTTGGAAGCTCCTCGTCGAGCAAATGTTCACACAGAAAGACTTCACTCCACTCGCACTTTATCTAGCTGATCCAGACAAGTCCGTGATGGCAGGACTCGAGATGGGACCGGGGCCAGAACGGGTGCAAACGCTTCGTTGTGAGTCCGCGTCCAAGCGCTTCGAATACGACAAGACGTCCGAGTATTCCATTGGCGACAAGAAGATGAAGGTTCCGACGGGACCATGCATTGAGTGGCCCGACGATCGCAAATTGTGTCAGGTGAGCGACGGCCAGCCACAGGACCAAGAGTCTGCGTCTGAGATGAACAAGCGAATCAAGCGCGTTGCCAAGGCCCAGAAGCTTGCAGACGCAGAGCAAGAGCTCGAGTCGAGGAACCTCGACAGACTGCTGAAAAAATTCACCTCTCCGTACTACGTTCGCGCGAGCATGCCACCGTTGATCGAGAAAGACGAGCAGGGGAAGAGCGTTGCGATGCGCTTGTTTGTCTATGGCGCTGAGGTGGAACGCCACGAAACAGGTCCTTGCGACTTTGACTATGCGATCAATACCGACACCGCGACGAAAGCGGAGATCGAGCTGCCCGACGAAGTGAAGGAAGAGGCCTTGGACGTCTGGATCGAGGTCGAGCGCTTCGATGGGCGCGAGTATGGTCTGGTTCTCGCTGTTAGCCCCGAGGCGTTCGACAGTTGGCTCGTTGAGCGCGGGAAGGTGCGGTTCCAGGGCACGGACGTTCACGCGAACCACAAGTCTCCCGACGTCATCACCGATGGAGACCCGGCAATAGAGGACGCGCTGGCGGACAAGATTGGCGCTGTGAAGGTCACCATCATGGCGCCCGAAGCGTGCGACACTTACTGTGACGTAGGCGCCAGCTCCTATCTGGATTGATCATGATGGACTACATCATTTGGAGCGCAGTCTTGCATGCGAAGCACGGCAATCGGCATAGGAACGCACCTTCGCAGACCTATGTCTTCAAGCGAGTCGTGGATCACGTCAAAGCGCCAAACGACGCAGTGCTGTTCGAGAAGGTAGCGACCGCCACAGCCGACGAGCTGCGCGCCTCGTTCGACGCGCGCAACCCGAGTGATGAAGCGATAGATGTCATGCAGCTCACCGTCCCCAAGGGCGCTGTGGTTTACTCAAAGACAGCGCGTGAGCGCGCGGTCAAAGACATGTCCTTCGAGGATGCACGCGCCTTTTTGAGCGTGCATCCGGAACTACAAGTGGAAAGCGCAAACGAAATGGGGGTGAGCGTGACGAACCCAGGCTACTGCGCAGGCGGACGCTACGCGCTATTGCTCGTCGACTGGTACTCTGGTCCGAGGGCCTCTGGTGCTGATTGGTGGTTACTCGAGAAACACGCCAAAGGTTGGCAGCTGCGAGCGCAGAAGAACCTGTTCCTTTCCTGACGATCAAGACGGCGAATGGACGCCGTTGTCATGCCTGCAATGTGTTTGTGATGGGACAACTTCACGCCTGAGTGTACGTGAGGGCTTCGGCATCTTGCTTGGCCCGTCGCTCGCGCTGACTTCTCGCGTTACCCGCGCGTCTTCCATCCGTACATGTGACTCACCACTTCACCATACGGAATCTGCTGGCTGTTCCACCGCGGCATCGGCATCTCCGCCGATGACTCCCAATCTACTCGCGTGACCGGCGTGAGCCGCGCCGGCGCGTTCGCGATCGCCTTCCCATTCGGGTCACGAAACACGAGCTTCCCGGCCCCATCGCGTCGCAGCTCATAGCCGTACTCGTGCACAAAACGATGGTGCCGGCGGCAGAGCTGCGTCAGATTCTCCAGCGTCGTCGCTCCGCCGTCTTTCCAATGTTCAATGTGGTGACCATCCACGAACGTGTTGGTACACCCCGGGAACTGACACTGCTGATCACGCTCCCGCAGCTTCCTCCGCAGCGGCGTTGAAATGACACGCGTCTTGCGGCCCACATCAACCACCTTCCCATCCTTATCGTGGGTCATCGTGACCAAACTACAATCACAGGCCACGCGCCGGCACACCTCCGCGGAAACGCCGCAGCCATCGATCTCTGCTCGCCCGCAGCCGCGTCTTCGCCCGCCGCACCCGCAAGCACACGTTCATCCACGTGCAGCACCACTTGAAAGCGGTCTGCGTTCGACGCCTCCGCGCCGCGACTAGAGCCGAGGGCCAACTCCGCCATCTGCACGATCGCGTCTGCGAACCGCTTGCCCGGTCCCGTCTGCTCCTTTGGTAGCGTCATAGCTTCGAGCGCCTTGCGTAGCAGGGCTCCTTCCTCTGCCAGCAGGCGCCCGCGAATGACCACCATCCCATCACTGTCGGTGAAGCAGGACAACTCGCGTGCTTCATCCTTGAGCACAGCCGAGTCCTGCGTCTCTACACGGCGAACAGAGCGCACGAGCTTCTCTAACGCCGCCGCGGAAACGTCGTTCGCCATCGTCAGCAGGTCCGCCTCGGTTTGCGGTGTCGCGATACGCGTCAGCGCGCGCACTTTGCTGTAGCTAAGCACACCCGAAGCGAACGCCGCGTCGATCAACGGCAGCGTTTTGAGCGCGTGGCCAACGCGCACCTTCTCGCGGCCGGCGTTGAGCGAGAGACCAATGCGGTAGTTCAAATAGTGCGCGCAGCTAAGGTACCCTTGCGAGCCGTAACCGTTGCATTCATCGAACTCGCGAATCTTCGAAATCAATCGATGCGCGATGGCTGCCGCGCTCACGGAGATGGCAGCAATTTCGGAATCGAGCGCTTCAATCATCGCGAAGGTGATCGTCATGCGCCCAGTTGTATCATGCAGTTTTCAGCGCAGCAGATCGCGCAATGGCGCAGAAAACAGGGACGAAACGACGTTTTGCTCTCGCTTGACAGCGCCGCGGCGCTGCTGGCGCGTAATGAAAACGTCGCGCATGAAAGAGCCTAAGCATTCGCCTTGACGGACCGATGCTCCGAAAAGGCGTCAAGGACAAAGTGACTAAATGCTTCTCTTTTCTTGCAACAGGTGTCGCGGTGAAGGTGTCGTGGTGCACGTTCGCAGAGAAGCACCTCGATCCCGCGGGCTTGACGTCGCAGCGTTTGCGGAAGACTCTGACGCTGCATCTGGCCGGCTTCTCGAAATGCACGTTTGGTGACGAACGGTTCCTACCCAATGGGAACTGCCATGCACAGGCTCTCGACGTTCGCCACGCGTTTGGACACATTCGCGTCCTTCACAAAACAAACGCAAGGCCGCCCAAGTGCGACCCGGGGCCGCACGAGCAACGGGTTGAACGAAAGGACAAGCGCGAATCTGAGCGCCTCCGCGGAAACGCGCAGACCAAACGACAGTGTCATTCCAGCACCCCTGCTTGTGAGGCGACAAGGTCTCACGTGAGTGCGCACAGGGTCTTCTGGTCGTAAAGTCTTCGGCAGAACACCGCCGGCGTGGCCGCGCGCGAGAGCCCCGCCTGCTGCTATCGCGCGCGCAAGCCACGTCGCAGCGGTGTGGGGCGCGTTTTGCATCGCATGTGACAGCGCCCGGCACGCAGCTCGCGCACCACCTCCACTTCTGCGCTGGCACAAGGCGATGCACGGAGTCCGTCAACGGCACGATGCACCCGCACCCGATTGCCCCGCGCCATCTCTTCTTCTTCACCACCGGAGCTAAGCGGCACGATGCACCCGCACCCGATGGCCATCTTCTTCTTCCCCTCAGCAGAGTGGCTGCTTGCGCAGCTCGTCGCAGAGCCATTGAAACAGCGATCGCCTCGAGTCGAGCTTACGAAACACCAACCTAAATTGGTCGTCGCGAGGTTTGATACTCGTGAGCACTCTCACCAAACGCTTCTTCTGCAGCTCGCTGCGCACATAGTACTCCGGTAGCACCGCCAGGCCGTGACCTCGCACCACCATCTCGCGAATCGCCGCGATCGTCCCAAAGTAAGACACCGAAGAAAAATGCACACTGTCGATACCGCCCGCTGCGTCTCTCCAATAGCGAAAGAGCGGCAGATCCGACGAGATGTCATAGAGCCGATGGTTCGCGACATCGTCAATGTGCCGTAGGGGCTGTTGCTTGAGCAACGCCGGGCTGGCCACGAACACATAGCGCTCTTTGTGCAGGTTGAACGCGTCGAGCTTAGGGTCCGTCAAACGCGCAGAAGACACTGCGCACGCGACCTCGCCTGTTCTTACTCGCAGCAAAAGATCGCTGCCCGCCGCAAAGTGCAGATGGATATTCAGCCTCGGATGCACCGGCATGAGGCGCGCGACGATCGGCACGAGCCACGACATTCCGAGCTCGTGCCGCGTGCCTATGACGAGCTCCCCCGCGAAGGATGCAGGCGCGGACTCTTCCACCACCAAAAATGCGGCCTCAACCGCTGCGGCTGCCAGTGGGAGCAGCGCTTCGCCGCGTAAGGTCAACGAAACGCCACGCCGAGAGCGTTGAAACAAACGCTCACCCACGATGGTCTCCAGTTGTTTGATGCGTTGCCCAACGGCGGACGGCGTTAGATGAACGGTCTTTGCAGCAGTCGCGAAGTTCGAGGCTGCTGCTGCTTCAACAAAACAGCGAAGCGCATCAATGGGCGGAAGTGGCATCCATTCAGAGTGAAGTAAAACTTCACACATAACAAAAATAAATCTCGGTTTTCTTCTTTCAGAAACTACTGCACAACGCGCCACGAAAGAGAGAACACCGATGCATCGCTACGCTGTTTTTGCCTCACTTCTAATTGCCTGCGGAGCGCCGTCATCCGGAGGCGCGCAAGACCAGAGCGCTTCTAGTCGTCCACGCGTATCCGTTAGCCGTTCGCGCGACTTCAATCACTCGCATCTTTCTCGTGAGGGCCACATAGCCGTGGGTGTCCTGGTTCGCGATGCACAGTTCCAGCCCGTCGCTGGTGTGTCTGTGGGCTTCGAGATCTTAGAGAATGACAATGCGAACGTAAAACTACTCAATGCGTCGGCGGTCACCGCTGATGACGGCACGGCGACCGCGATTGTCGCCACCGCCGCCGCGGGAACGTTCGTGACTGTTCGCGCAGAAGTCCCAGGCGAAGCAGCGATAGACATCGACGTGGGGGTCGAACGCGCCCCAACGCCCATTGACGGTGAGTATGCGTTCACCATGCAGCTCGAACCAACGAAGCTACTGGAGAAGCCTGCAGCGATAGTGGTCGACGACGTGTCACGCGCGCTCATCGACCCCGTCACATTCGTGCTCGACGGCATTCTCGTGCTCGATGACAATGGAAACGTAGAACGTCATGGTCTGTGCGAGCAGATTGCGCATGGGCCCGACGACATTCGCCGCTGCGTGCGAGACGTTGGCGCTTTGCTCAACGCCTTGTTCGATCTTGCCATCGCACAAGTTGCTGATCCCGCTACCGTGCGTCGCGCATTGTCGGACGCTGGGCTTGCCCTCAAATTGATGCAGCTTGGTGGAAGGCTGACGCTGCGAACGGAGGAGATGAAGGCCGGGCCACTCGAAGGGCAGCTCACTTGGGATCGCGTGTTTTTCGCATCTGGAGCCACGCTCGACCTAAGAGCCGCTGACCTCGGTGCGTTCTCCGCTGTCATGCAAGGAAACGCCGTCGAACGTACGGATGGAAGTGGCGCAGACTTCACGCTCGACTCGGCCAAGGTGCAATTTGCTTACGCCGAGCTTGCGCTTGGAATCGTCGAGCGCGTCGTACTCCCGAAGTTGCTGCCCAGCTTCGACACCAACACCGACCAGGTCGTAACGCTTACTGAGCTCTTCAGCCGGCTCACGCGGTGCGACGCCCTAGGCGCAGAGAAGCGAGCAGCGTGTGAAGCCACGGCGCCTGCGCTTGCCACCTTGATTAGCTCGGGTCTGCTGCCCCGTCTCAGCGCCGAGCTGCCGAAGGGTTTTGATGTGAGGCTGCAAGGCTCGCTCACCGTTACTGCCGTGGGCGCCATGCCAACACTCGACGCGTCGCTCGTCTTTGCCGGTGTAGGGGGCCAGTCGCAGACAGTCCCACTGCACTGAACCTGTCGAAAAGAAGAAGTTGCACTTAAATCTACTCGCGAGTAGATTAATGGAATGGCACAGCTCGTCGAAGCCGTTCGGGTCATGAAGAACCTTGTTCAGAACACCGATGTCATCAATGAGGCCTCGCGCTCTCACAACATGAAGGTGGTGTTCTCATTGCTAGGGCCTGCGACGCGCGGGTTCCTCTTGCAGCGGGGAAAGACCTCCGACTTCAGCGAGATGCAGTCATCGCAGAAGGCGCACTTCGTGTGGGACTATTCAGCCGACTTTCCCGCGCTCAAGCGTCTGTACGAAGCTGCAAAACGCGACCAATGGAATGCGACGGACGCGCTCGACTGGTCGATAAACGTTGACCCTTCGAACGACGAGCGTGAGCTGATCACGGACGAGATGATGCCGCTCAAGGAGTTTCGCTCGATTCGATTGCTGAACGACAAGGAAAAACGCGAGCAGAAACACGGCATCGTGTCATGGATGCTCAGCCAGTTCCTCCACGGCGAGCAGGGCGCTTTGTTCGCTGCCTGTCAGGTGACCGAAGCGGTGCCCTGGATCGACGGCAAACTCTATGGTTCGACGCAGGTGGTAGACGAAGGACGCCACGTAGAGGTCTTCCACCGCTACCTCAGCGAGAAGCTGCAGAAGCAATACCAAATCAATGACAACCTCTACACGCTGATCGATGCGCTCATGAGTGATTCGCGCTGGGATATGAAATTCCTGGGCATGCAAATCATGATCGAAGGTCTGGCGCTTGGTGCGTTTCAGACGATTCGCGCCAACAGCAAAGAGCCATTGCTCAGAGAGATGCTGAAGTACGTCATTACTGACGAGGCGCGGCACGTTCACTATGGTGTGGTCGCGCTCGGCGACTTCTACAAAACAGAGCTCAGCGAGCATGAGCGAAGAGAACGGGAGGACTGGGCGTACGAGGTGACCGTGCTCCTGCGTAACCGCTTCCTCGCGCATGAGCTCTACGACGAGTACTATTCGCATCTGCTCAGTCGGCGCCGTTGGAACGAAGTCATTCTGCAATCCGACTACATGCGCTTCTTTCGCGAGACCATGTTCAAGCGCATCATGCCCAACCTTCGAAAGATCGGTTTGCTTCCGCACCGCCTGCACCGCCACTACGACGCGCTTGGGCTGATGCAATATGCCTCAAACAAAGATGCGAGTGAGCTCAGTGCAGAGGATCTTCTGGCTTAGTGCCAACCTTCGGTGATCTGAGCTACCACGATGACGGCAGCGGCGAGCCCGTCGTCTTCCTTCACAATTCGCTCACGTCGCACGAGATTTTCCCGCTGGGGAACTACCGTGCACTCCGCTTGGACTTTCGCGCCCATGGTGACAACCAAAAAGTCATTCATCAAATGCACGCGGAGCAGCTCGCAGTGGATGTCATCGCGATGGTGGATCACGCTCGGGTCGAGCGCTTTACCATTGTAGGTTCCTCGATTGGCGCTACCGTGGCGTTGCTCGTGGCTGAGCGGCATCCGGACCGTGTGGCGCGTCTGATTCTCATGGGCGTCAATGCAGAGAAAGCGACGCCCCTCGAGCGGTTGTCTATGGGCGCTGTCGCCGCGCTGGTCGAGCGTACCGGTGCTTTCGACTTCTATGTCAGCCGAGCGCTTCCACTATTGTTCAGCAAACACACGCCGGCTTCGATACAAAAACCTTGGGCCGAGCACATCAAACGCTATGACCGACGCGCGCTCGCTGCGGCGATGCGGTGTTGGATCAACCGACCACAGCTGATCGAGCGAGCCACTCGAATTCAAGCGCCAACGACGCTGCTTGCGGGAGTAGATGACACCTCGTGCCCACCCGCGAATGCCAGGAAGCTTGTGATGCCCAACGCTTCGCTACAGCTCGTCGAGCGCGCGGGTCACATGTTACCGCTCGAGCGTCCTGAGGTTCTGGCGGCCTTGATACAACGTGGCGCGTGAATGCTGCACGCCCGCGCTATCCAAGCGGCAAAACGCTGCGGTTTCTAGGGCTCCAGACAGAAACTCTTTTTCGAAGCGCCACGTTTTGGCGCCATTGCCACACACGTCGCCATCGACTCCAACGTCCAGCACATAGTCGACCGGAGCTTTGATGGCGCGCTCCACGAGCAACCCGGGCGGCGCCCAGCTCACTAGCACCAGCTGCGGTTTGTAGCGTGTGATAGCCGCAGGCGCGCTCATGCGTTCAACCGTATGACCGAGCTCGAGTCCCGCGATGGGGAGCCCTTTGAGCTCGCGTTGCTCCCGTTTGCTCATACGGGCAGTGGGCCGCGACCATGCGCCGGTGTCCGTAGCGCGCACGGCTAGGTCCGGCCGCTTGGCCGCGAGGCATCGAGATAAAAAACCATCACCCGCACCAATCTCGAGCACCCGGCGCACTTGAAGACGATCGATCAGGCGCGAAAGCGCCGCGATCCATTCGCGCGTGGGCAAAAA
>JBIKMD010000332.1:0-5589 GCA_044359465.1 Myxococcota bacterium | reverse complement strand
AAACGTCGCGCGGGTCCACGTTTTTGATGCAGGCCGCGAGCTCGCGTTTGCTCGGCAAGCGTCTTTCGTCGCGCGCATTCCACAAAGCGCGCACCAATGCGTCGCGATGGCGTGCGCGCGCTTTCGTCATTCGACCGATCGATGGGTGGTAGGGAATCTCAGGCACGCGGCTCGCTTGGCCGAGTCGCTGCGTTTACGCAAGTCCCCAGCACTCAGCGGACGGCGGGTTGTGCAGCTTGGTCGGTCTTCTCTGCCTGCAGTTGTGCGAGCAGCAGAGTGAGCTCGTCCGCAGCGGCTTCCAGCGCGTCTCGCTGCGCGGCACGGTGCTTCGTCAGATCTACCCGCTTGTCACTCTTGAGCGCTCTTTGTTCACGAAACTCGATGGCTGCGAGCGCGGCGCGAGCGAGCGAGACATAGACACTCGATATACGCTCTTTCAACTTGGCATCGAAGTCGGCGGCCGCTA
The DNA here is from genome assembly GCA_044359465.1 of Myxococcota bacterium. Classification (GTDB taxonomy): domain Bacteria; phylum Myxococcota; class JADLHZ01; order JADLHZ01; family JADLHZ01; genus JADLHZ01. The sequence continues at coordinate 5,123 of JBIKMD010000332.1, read as the reverse complement.
TCGCGGTTTCGTTTCCGTTCTCTTCTCTGATGCCTACTTCGACAACCTCACCAAAGGTATTGCCCTCAGGTCTGTCGACAATCCACAGGCGCCGGTCCACCGATTGCGGGAAATCACGATCGAGCACGGTCAGACGCAGCGCTCCGTTCTCTACGCTCAAGGTGGCGACGCTGCCAGCGAAGGGAAAGACGGGGAGGGTGGAGAACGCGGCAATTTCACTGGTCAGGCGCGTGCGATCCGCTTTGCTCAGCTCGACGTCGTTGCCTTTGCTACCGCGGCGTGGTGCCTTCATGGTCTCCATGAGCTCGCGTAAGTCATCAATCGCGATGACCGCGTTGAGCGCAGAACCGGCGCGATAGCCGGCGTGATACATGCCAACCAGCTCGAAGCTCGCCGTTTTGCAGCTCACCGCAAACACTGGGCTGCCGCTGTGCCCATTCGAGAGTGCGGCATCGACGATGAAATCTGAATGGTTCCAACCGGCTTCGCGATCCTCGTCGAATGGATTGCTGACGCGTCCCACGTTCACTGCTTGAAACTCACCGAGCGGATACCCACGCACGTACACGAAATTGCCCGTGTGCAAGTCCGCCGATTGGCCAAGTTTGTAGGGCATAATCTCGTTCGTGCCCTTGAGCGGCCACTTGGTTTTCATGACCGCAGCATCTGCTGGAGCATCGACAGCCACACGCGTCATTTTGGCGACCCGCGTGACGCCGTCTCCCTCCCGTTCGACGATGTAGGAATCCTCTTGGACTTTTTTCGAACCCACAGGCACCCCGTCGACGCGTTGCTCCGTTGTCGTTACGGCAGGGAATGTCACCACGTGTGCGTTGGTCAGAAAGAACACGTCGCCGTCGCGCCGCACATAGGCGAATCCTGTTCCAAAGAACGTCGCCTTGCTGCGTTTTTGTTGGATGCGTCCGTCATTCCCGTAAAAGGGCGTGTCGTACTGCACCTCGGTTTGGATGAGTCGGACGTAGGATGCACGTTGCTCGCTCGCCCTCGCTTGTTCGCCAAGCACGACCTGCGAATCAGCATATTTATCCGAACAAAACGTCTTTGGGCTTTGTTTGACGATCACCGGCTTAGCGGCTGTAAGTAAAAGTAGGCTGGTAAACGCGATCATCACCATAGGAGTGTAACCCTTATCCTGAGAAAAAGTGTGCGCTTTCTCTCACTCGGTACACTGCGCCCATGCCCCGTCGTCATCAGAAGGTTTTAGCCATTGTCATGGCCGGAGGGCGCGGTGATCGCCTCAAGCCGCTCACCTCGATTCGCAGCAAGCCGGCCGTACCGTTTGCCGGACGCTACCGGATCATCGATTTCGTGCTCAGCAATTTGTCCAATTCGGGCATCGATGCCATCTACGTCCTAACCCAGTACAAAGCCCAATCGTTGCTGAAGCACATCCCACGGGCCTGGCCTATGTCACATCAAGGCAAGTCCTTCGTGGAAGTGGTGCCGGCCCAAATGCAAAGTGGCGAGCAGTGGTACCGCGGCACTGCCGACGCGGTGGCGCAGAACTTAGACATGGTGCGCGAGTATGCACCTGACTATGTCGCTGTATTTGGCGCCGACCACATCTACAAGATGGACGTGAGTCAGATGCTCGATTTCCACATCGAGCGTAAGGCGGATGCGACGGTCGCGTGTTTGCCCGTTCCGCTCAGCGACGCTTCGGGGTTTGGTGTGGCGGAAGTCGACTCCCATCTGCGCATCAATCGTTTTCATGAGAAGGTGCGCAACCCGCCTACGATTCCAGGACACCCCGACGAAGTTTTTGCCTCCATGGGGAACTACATCTTCACCGCCAGCACCTTGTTCGACATTCTCGCTGAGTCGACGAAGATTCCTGACCAGCACGATTTTGGCGCAAACGTGATCCCGCGCATCATTGGCGAGCGGCAGGTGTTTGCTTACGATTTTCGCACCAACACCATCAACATGCCTGTTGGGAAGCTCGAATCACATTACTGGCGAGATGTTGGGACGCTCGATTCGTACTTCGAGGCAAACATGGATCTGCGCAACGTGGTGCCGCAGCTCAATCTCTACAATTGGCAATGGCCCATTCGCACCGCGAGCTTCAATGATCCCCCAGCCAAGTTCGTCTTCGATGAAGATACGCGCCGCGGACATGCGCTGATGTCCATTGTCAGCGGCGGTTCGATCGTGTCTGGCGCGCGTGTGAAAGACAGCGTCCTTGGTCGTAATGTCTTCGTGCACACCGGAGCAGATGTCGACCAGTCGATCCTCTTCGACAACGTTGATATCGGTAGGCATTGTAAAATTCGCCGCGCAATCATCGACAAGAACGTTCGCATCACGCCGGGCACCGTCATTGGCTACGACCTCGAAGAAGATCGGAAACGTTGGTTCGTCAGTGAGAGCGGCATTGTGGTGATCGAGAAAGCGCCGGAGACAGAATGGTCCATGCAGCTAAACCGCTAGTGCTTTGGGTGGTCGCCGAGCTCGGCCCGCACGCACAAGTGGGTGGGCTCGGTGACGTGGCGCGTACCTTGCCGCCGCTGCTGCGAGAGGCGGGACTAGACGTTCGTGTATGTGTGCCAAAATACCGAGTGTTTCGAGATCGTCCTGATGTTGATGGGCATATCTATTATATCGACAAGCCTGAGCTCTTCGACAGGCCTGGCATTTACGGCGAGATTCAAGACGACGCGTACCGCTTTGGTGTCTTTGCACGTGAGGCCGCGGCGCTCGGTGAGCGTCTTGGCGCTACGGTGCTGCACGCACACGATTGGCAAACGGCGTTCGTGACGGTGTTTGCCAAGGTGCCGACGGTCTTCACTGTGCACAATGTAGCCTACCAGGGCTTCGTCCGATCCGATGTGATTCCTGCTCTGGGTTTGCCGTGGAGCGTCGCGAGTGACGACGGTTTTGGGGCGGGTTGGCAAGCCGTGAACCTGCTCAAGGGCGCCGTGCTACGAGCCACCAAAGTGTCGACGGTCAGTGTGACCCACGCGAGAGACATTCAAACGCCAGAAGGCGGTTTCGGATTGCATCAAGTGTTTGCGTCGCGTTCGAAAGATCTCGTGGGGATCATGAACGGAATCGACACCCGCGTGTGGGACCCAAGCACTGAAGCCCCGCGGCCAGAGCGCGAGCGCCCACTCTTTGTGAGCATTGGTCGTTTGACGGAACAGAAGGGCATCGACCTGTTGATCGACGTCGCTTCGGACGAAGACATCGATCTGGTGGTGGTGGGAAAGGGTGATCCAGGTCTAGAGCAGCAACTTCGCGCACTAGCAGCGACGCATCCCAACCGCATAAAAGTTGAAATTGTTTATGATGAGGCGCTCACTCGCAGGTTGTACGCGAGCGCGGACTTTTTCGTGATGCCATCTCGTTTCGAGCCTGCTGGGCTCGCGCAGCTTCAAGCGCAGCACTACGGCGCGATTCCGATTGTGCGCCGAACGGGCGGCCTCGCCGAGAGTGTGATCGACATGGGCGATCTAGGCGGGAATGGGATCTGTTTTTCTGACGCCACCGCTGCGTCGCTTCGTCATGCGATTGGCCGTGCACGCGCGCTGTACGCAGACAAGGCTGCTCTCTCTTCCCTGCGAGCGTCTGCGCGCGCGGCGAAGGTCGATTGGCACGCACGCTTGCCCGCGTATTTATCACTCTACGCCAGCGTGTGAGCAGCGCGAAAAATTAGCGCGGTTGGCTTGGTGGAGGCGTCGAAGGTGCTGGTCCACCGCCTCCGCCACCACGGCGGCGGCGGCGTCTGCGGCGTTTGTTTGGGTTCGGATTGGGGTTCGCGTTCGGCCCTTGGTTGCCGTTTGGGGCATGAGGTCGCGGCGCTTGCGGTTGCTGCGGACGGACGTTCGGTTGCGCGCCTTGTGGCGGCCTTTGTTCTGACCTCTGAGGTTGCTGCGGCCTTGGATGCTGCGGCTGGTTGTGCTGAGGTCTCGAATGGTGGGGGTCGCGTGGTGGCGGCTGTGACGGCCGAGCGGCCGGTTGCGGGCGCCCCTGCGGTCTACCGCGCCCGGAACCTCTTTCGTCACGCATGCCTTGCAGCGGCAGACCCAAACGAATGCGGCGCGCACGCTCGTCTTCGTGGGCGTCCTTCACGATATTCAGCAGCGCTCGCGTGTTGACGACTTTGGTGTCACCCACGAAGCGGCCGGTTAGCTCACTTTCCGAATGCAGCTCGCCGCGTTCGTAGAGCTGCCACATTTCTTGCGCGTACGGCAGCGCTTTGTGGCCTGGCGAGAAGCGCGAGACGAAGCGATGCAAGTTGTCTACGTCGCGAATCAGCAGCTTGCGCGCGCTCTGATTGCGAGCGGCGTACACGGCTTGCGGGAAGTCGATGACTACCGGACCTTCTGGATCCATCAGGACGTTGAAGTCCGACAGGTCACCGTGCACGATGCCCGCGGCGAGCATACGAACCACCTCGCGAAGCAAGCGACCGTAAACGATTTCCGCCACCTCTTTGGAGAACTCGATGTCTCCAAGGCGCGGGGCAGGGTCGCCGTGCTCGTCTTTGACGAGCTCCATGAGCAGCACGCCTTCGATGAAGTGGTACGGTCTTGGCACCCGCACGCCAGCCGCGTCGAGCTTGTAGATCATGTCGACTTCGGTCGATTTCCACGTGGCTTCGTTTTGCGCCCGTCCGAATTTGGATCCGCTAGCCATGGCGCGTTGGTCGCGGCTGCTCCGCACGTTGCGGCCTTCGGTGTAATCCGCGCGGTTTTTGAAGGAGCGATTGTCTGCGTCTTTGTAGACTTTGGCGACGCAGACTTCGCCATTGCTCACCACCAAATAGACTTGGGCTTCTTTGCCGCTCTTGAGCGGACGAATGACGTCGTCAATGACACCTTCGTTCAGTAACGCGACGAGGCTATCCGGTACGCGCATGGTTTCGTCTCAGCCCAGCATTTTCTCGAGCGTGTCGAGGACATAACCAACGGTGGAATCGAGCGGACCGCGCATCATGCATCCAGAGGCTTTGCGGTGGCCTCCGCCGGTTGGGCTGAGCATACGCGCAAGCTCCGCGACGTCGAAATCACTTTTGCTTCGGAACGAAATCTTCACATCGCCTGCTTCGGTCTCATGGAAGATCACTGCAACCTCTACGCCTTGGACAAGCGAAAGCT
>JBIKMD010000422.1:0-4999 GCA_044359465.1 Myxococcota bacterium | reverse complement strand
CGAGAGGGTGCCACCTGTGTGTGTAGGCGCCAGCGCAACAAAACCATGCGAGGCAAAGTGGCGCATGAGACTAGCGCTCGTCGCAGCAAAGGCCTGCGACCCGTGCGAGTAGACGATCACTGGATACGTGCTCTCTTGGGGTTTCGCAGCGCTTGCATCCGCAAATGCTCGGTCGTCACTCAACAACCCAAAGTAGGTGCTCGACGCGCCTGATTTGTCCTGCGTGGGATACCAAACGTCCACCGCTATGGTGCGGTCCGCTGTCGCCCCGGGCGGTAGGTAGCGTGCCTCGACCAAACGATGGCCCACGTTGAAGGGGCCGCGTGCCGCTGGATCGACGTCTGGTTCGGCGGCGCATGCTGAAAACGCAACAAGGCACATCCATCGCATCATGTTTTGTTCCGTATCTGCCGCGTGAGCAGCGCAAGCATGGCGAGCATAGGCACCACGGGTTGTGAAAAGCGCGTTTGCGCGGAGTTGAAGGGGAAGTACACGGCCGTGGTGTAGAGCACGAACCAGAACAATACCGCCGCATCGTGACGACGTTTCCACGCGATGATGCCGGCGACAAATCCAGCAATGGCCAGGCACCCATTCAACGCTGCGAGTGTGACCTTGAATGCGTACCACTGCGGGCTACTGCGAGGGAGCAGGGCGTCGTTCAACGTGAAGACCTCGGTTCTTGTGCCTCCCCACAGCCTCGGTAAACGCGCGACTGCGGTGGTGATCATCGTGAGCGGTTCTCGTTTCCAATGGTCGAGCGCACGCTGCATGAACCACTGATCATCGTCTGGGCGTGGCGAGGCGCGCCGAGCGAGCACCTCGGCTTTTTCTTCCTCGCTGACGTACGCGTAATCCGGAATGTGCTGCTCACCGCCGGCAAGCCAGGTGGTGTCGCGCTCCCACGTGCCAGCCCACAGATTGTAACCGGCAAGACCTTTGGAAATGGGGATGAAGGTTTTCAGGCTGAGCGCGTTGCGCAGCGTCCAGGGTGCGACGGTGATGAACGCGACCGCCGCGACGACGAGCGCGCCGCGTCTTGGGAGCAGCGCTGTAGGGCGCACAAAGGTCGCAGCGACCAAGGCGAGCGGCAGCAAAAGGAACACATCACGTCCGAGCGATGCTAGGCCGAGCGCAACGCCGGCGAGCACGAAGCGGCGTTCCAAGAGTGCCGCGGCGCCAAACGCCAAGCCCGCAGAAGTCACTGTCTCGCTCAAGAATGCACCGGGGAAAAACACGTCGAGCGGATTGAGCAGCAAGAGCGCAAGTGGCCATTCGAGCGTGACAGCGAAGCGCCTGCGAACGGCAAGTGCAAGCACGACTAGAGAAACGAGCTGCAGCGCGATGTGCGCGAGCTGCACGGGAAGAAGTGTGCGCGCAGAAACTGACCAAACGGCGGCAGCAAAGAACGGGAACCCCGGCGCGCGCAAGGCGGTTGGCGTGCTGCCGTCGAGGGAATAGAGCTGGTGGTCGAGCAGTGATTCAGCGATCGCGCGGTAACCTATCGCATCTCCGCCGAAGCTATACTCAACCGCAACGAGCGTCAGCAGTCGCAAAGCCAACGCCGCCGCTAGGATCCCTGCCACACGCATACGTGCCCAATAGAGCGGACGAGCCCGCGAAACAACTCGTGCGCCGTGCATGGTTTGCGCAGGTCTGTGCGTGATAGCGGAGGGTGTCATGTACCAGCTTCGCCCACCTGCGCCGCAGCTCGCTCGTTACATCGAACACTATTGGTTCGTGCACGCCACGCCTACACGTCCATTCAACTTGAGTGTCGACGTGTTCGTCGATGCCCGCGCAGATTTGGTATTCAATTTCGGTGTTGCGTACGCACGCAAAGTGCTTGGTGGGCGGACACGCACCCTCAAAGCTTCGAACCTCGATGCGCAGCGGCTGCGCCCCATTCGGATCAGCCAAAGTGGGCACGTCGTCATTTCAGGTGTTCGTTTTCACACAGGCGGACTGTCTGCTTTCGTTTCCCGCTCTGTGCACGTTTGGAATGATAAAGTCGTTCCAGTCGCGAGTGTCTTCGACGCTACGGGCCCACTCGAAGAAGCGCTCCGGCGCGCGGGGGATCGGTGCGACGCGCAAAAAGAAGCGTTCGATGCTTATTTTGGTGCGCGTTTAGACCGGTCTTCGGTGCGAACCACCTTTGATGAGATCAAGACGCGCATCGAATGCGAGGACGGTCCGCTACGCGTCGATGCACTTTGTGAACGGGCGGGCATCTCAATCCGGCAACTCGATCGTCTATTTCGCAAAAACCTTGGTTTTGGCCCAAAAACATTCTCGCGCATCGTGCGTTTTCAACGCGCACTCGCGCGGATCAAACGCCACCCTGACGTTTCCATTGCGCAAGTCGCCGCCGAATGCGGCTACTACGACCAGTCGCATTTCGTTCGTGAATGCAAAGCTTATGCAGGCGCCGTACCTACGAGGCAGGTCGGCTACTTTCCGGCGGATGCGCCCACTGACTTCAGCCCTAACCTTGTCCAATACGTACAAGACTCGCTTCGCAAGTGAAGTAGGGTTCGCGCATGGCCAAGACCGTACATCGAACATTTTCTAGAGAGACTGAAGTTCGTATAGACATTGAAGCGAACGCCGAGCGCGTTTGGGCGTTGCTGGCGAACGCAGCGGACTATCCCAAATGGACCACGACGGTACTCGGGATTGAAGGGGAGATCGCCTTGGGCAAGACGATTCGGCTCAAGTCCGAGCTCGATCCTAAACGCACGTTCAAGCTGTCTGTGAAAGAGCTTCTTCCTCCGAAACGCCTCGTTTGGGGCGACGCCATGGGCAAGCGCACCTACGAGCTCTCGCCTCGCGCGTCGGGAGGCGTTACATTCTCGATGCACGAAAAAATCGGCGGACCGTTTTTTCCTCTGTTCGCGCGGATGATTCCTTCCTTTGACGCGTCCTTCGATCGTTTTGCAGCTGACCTCAAACGCCGCGCGGAGGCGCACCAATGAGTTACAAGATCGGAACCAAAGACAAACCGATGACACTCGAGACGCCTCCAAAGTCCTCCACCTACACAATGCACATGGAGGAAATCGCAGGCGTCATGGTGCTGGTGTGCACGGTAGGGAAAACCGTGCTTCACTATGACCTGCGCGCAATCGATGATCTCCACACCATGTTGAAGAAACACGGAGACTGGATGGAGCTCGGTAGCGCAGACGAGCAAAAGCCAGCCAAAGAGGGCACCGTCGAAGCGTGGGGGCGTTCGAAGAAGAATCCGATAGGCGGTTGGTACGGTCTCAAAAAGGGCCTGCGGGGGCGTTTTGGGATGTACCTGCCGCCGCTACTCGAAGCGCTCAAGCTCGCCGAGCTCACGCACGAAGCACGCGGCAACAAGATGCGTGCCCGCTAGCGAACTTCCGTCTGTGAGCTCGCAGCCTTCGATCTGCGTCTCACGCGCTCGAGCTCGGGCCCGACGTTTGGTGCATTGGCATGGCTGCGTTGAGCGTCACACCAAGTGCAGCCTCGGCGTCGCGAACACCTTGATCGATTTCTGCGAGAAGCGCCGGCGGGCAACCGGCGAACGCCGTTGCTTGCGCGAACTGCTGCGGAAAGAACGCCGCGATATCCACTCCGAGCCATGAGAATCCACGAACGATAGTGCGTACGACCGCACTGCTAGACACAACCGCTGCTTTGGCTTCTCGCTGGCGTTTTGCTTGCTCTCCGGCGAGGCGCCTCTGCGCCGCCGTTGGTCCAGGTCCATCGGTAAAGACGAGGTTGCGCGGACGTCGCTCGCCCACCATTCCGGGCGCGTTCGAGGAGGTCAATGTGAAGCTTCCAGTCTTGTTCTGAGGGGGCGAGCGTTCGGTGATGAACCGTGACCACCAAACAAGGGTCCGATGCAGGCGTAAAGGCGACGAGGGTCCGTTGTGTTGGAGACGTTGTCACAAAGAGTGGTTTACCCGATTTCAAAGAACCTCAGTAGTACGAAGACACGCAAAGTGTACTCCGTTGTGGAGTGCTGTCTGATCCCGCATTCCCAAACAAATGTGTTGCTTTGCGCGCTGAATGTTACCCTTCACCCATGCCATCCTACTGGCGCGAGGAGTCTTGTCTTCTTTGACCACTTCCTGTTCGTCTCGGGGGCGACCTTCGACGGCGGCGAGGCGCTTTATCGGATCGATTTGAATAGCCCGACCGATGCAAGCGTGATGCTCGTCGGGAGTGCCTACAACGCTTTGTTCTATCCCTCGATGGGCCAGGTGCGTCGGCAAGAATGGCTACCGCAAGCTCGCTCGCTGCAGACGCCGCCGGCAATCTGTATTTTACGGAACCCAAGATGTACGGCGGAAAGCCTCACTTCTTCAGTGAAAACTCACTTCTGTATCTGCGCTGATTCGCCCCGCGCCTTTTAGTTCCACTCTCCGCGCACTTCGAGCCACACCCGCGGTCCGCGGCGCTCGGCGCCAAACCCCACGAAGTCACGCACAAAGACGCCACCAAAACGAATGTCCGCAACGTTCGTCCCGCTGAGCACGAGCTCGAGCCCGGCAGGTTTCACTTTGTAAGAGATGAACGGATTGATCATGAGCGAGTGCGCGGTGAGCAAACCCGTGACGAGCCGGCCCGCGACGAAGCGACTCTGGTTGGCTCCGCTCTGATAGTAAAGCTGCAGCGAAAGAGTGAGATCACGCCAATGATAACTTCCGCCTAACCCCGCGCTATGGGTCGGACTCTGTTCGGTAAAGGTTCCGCTGGGCAGCTGCCTCGTCAGATAGAGGGCATACTGCGCAAACCAATCGAGGTTACGGACAATGCGTCCGCTTGCTGCGAGCGTTCCACCGAAGTAATCTTGTGCGTCTAGGTTGGTGAACGCGATCGGGAGCGGCACCAAATCGCTCACTGGCTGCAGGCTCACCAGCTGCGTTTTTCTTCCATAGTAGAGCTCAACTCTCAGCTGCTGTTGTTTCACTTCGCCCTGATAACCGAGCGATGCCAATAAGTGCTGCTCCTGTGCGAGTGTGGGATC
>JBIKMD010000421.1:0-5002 GCA_044359465.1 Myxococcota bacterium | reverse complement strand
GGCATGGAGCTCAAAGCGCGCCCAGGTGTGTTTTTGGCTGGGCAAATGGTGGGCGTGGAAGGGTACTTGGAGTCCACCGCGCACGGCATGTGTGTGGCGCTGGCGCTCAAAGCGAAGCTCGCTGACAAAACGTTCGTACCGCCGCCTGCGACGAGCGCACTTGGCGCACTCTTGCGTCATGTGATGGGAACCGAGGCAAGCGCACTCAAAAAGTACGGCCCCGAAAACGTGCACTGGGGCATGGTGCCGCCGCTCGAGGGCAAGGTGAAAAAAGACCAGAAAAAAGCGCGTATTGTTGATCGCGCGCGGTCTGATTTTTCTGCTTGGATCGGCGGGTAGGACATCGTCTCGAGGCGTCCCGTTAAGGCCAAAGCGTGATCCCAAGCCACCAGAGAGAGCTCGGCATTCTACGCCACGCTTGCTTCCCCGTCCAAGGCATCGCCCGCGCGCGCCATAAGAGAAGCGCAGACGTGCCCATAACAGCGAGCGCAGCCAGTTTGACGCTGATGCCCGTCACGTTCCATCCAACTTCGAGCGCAAACTGGAGCGCGACGACCACGCAGGCCACCACAAGCACACCCGCTTCGACGCGACTCGCTGCCACGGGCCGCACGACAGGAGGCAAGAGAAAACGAAGGCCCTCGCTAGCAATCGAGCGTGGTCGCCACCAGGCACGCGAAAGCTCGCGCCAGTAGCTGGCGAATTGGCAGCGCCACAAGGCAAAAGCGAAGAGAGACAGCAACACCGCCAACACCGCATCGCTCACGACAGTGGAGCTCGCTTCGACGACAGGGTTCTTCACCGGGCCAAAGAAGCGTGCGCCGAGTCGGTCGATATCAATCGAGGTGTTGGTCAATACAACGATGGCCGTTCCCGCGTTCCGATCGAATCCTGCGAACGACCGAAAGCCACCGGTCCCGCCGTTGTGCCAATGCACGTGACCGTCTTTGATATGCCAGCCAAGCGCGATCTTTCCGTGGCCGGCGTCCCCGTGAACACCGAGGAGTCGGTCTGCGGTCGTCCCCTCTAGGGCCAAGGTTTGCGTTAGGTAGGATAGCAGGTCGCGCCCGGTCATCTTCACCATGCCCGCCGGGCCGAACATACCGGCGCTCCAGCTGGGGGTTGGCTTTCCGCGCTCATCGTGACCCTGCGCAAGTGCGATTCCAGCTGGCAAAGCGAGATAAGAGTTTACGAGCTTCCACGGCGCAAACACGTTCTCCGAAACGAGCGCCGCATACGCTCTGCCCGCGCGGGCCGCGAGCACCTCGCCAAGAATGGCAAAGCCCCAGTTCGAATATGCGTAGGTCTTCTCGCTGAGCTTGGCGGTGCGAAGATCGGCGAGAAAATCGCTCTTGGCGTACGCCGCGTAGGGGTCTCTAGGGTTGCCGAAAGCGGAACGCAGGGCGGCAAGCGAAGTTGGCAACCGACTGAGGCCGCTCGTATGCGTCGCGAGCTCTAAGAGCGTAACCTTCGCAAGCGCGGGGGACAGTTCCCAATCAACGAGCTGCCCAATGCGATCGTCCAGCCGTACTTTTCCGGCCTCCACCATTTGCGCGAGAACGAGCGCCGTCATCGTCTTCGTGATGCTTCCGATCTCAAACACTGTGGTCGCATCGACGGGCGTTTTGTCGCTTGCGCTGCCGAGATACGCTTCGTGAATCTGACCTCCCTCGAGCGCTAGGATAGCAACACCTGGGAGGATTTTAGCGTCTACGGCGGCCGCTGCCTCGACACGGACCTGGTCGAATGACGCCGCCAGAGTGGCCGCAAGAAACAAAACGAACATACGGCTGGCGGTAGCATCTCGCGACGAGCAGCTTCAATGCCGAACGTTCGCTCCCTTATGTCTGCAAACCGGGCCGACGCGTCTCGTACCAATCGATGTGTTCGAGAACTTCTTCCCACGCTCGTGGGTGGAACGAGATCTTCAACGGGCGGTTCGCTTCTTGGGTTTCGCTCGGGCCATCCCGGTGGCTTAACGCGCCTGCTCGTCCATTGGCGCCGCGCCGGTTCCGGATGACACTTCGCCTTGTGTGCGTACAAGCTCAGGTGTGTCCGCATCTTCGGCTGTGGCGGCCGTTCCGTCGGCGTCGGGCAGGGGATCAAAGAGCAAACTAGCGCGCGCTTCCGAGACTGGCACTCGTTCGGCGAGCACCGCGTGGCCTCCGCCTTTTTCGTAGCTGATGGCGTAAAGTGTGAAGGCCCGACCTTCGTACAAAATGTCGGCGCAACCCCAAAGATCGTCGCGCGCACCCAGAACCGTCGAGTCCTGCAGCCCTGTAGTGAAATCGAGAGGCGCAGGTTTGTTCGATGCGAGCGCATCATTCCATTCGCCCACGCGCAACACGCGGTAGGTGGCGCGCATGAATGCGCGTAGATCTTGAAGCGTCCATGCGCTCGTTCCATGACAGCGCTCGAGCGCGCCTCGCGCTGCACACAGCTCTCGCAAAGCGAGGGTACGCTCTGGACCACCTGGAAGGCGCTCTACCTCGCGCAGCGTTTGGTAATGACGCCGCAGCATGAGGGGCACTGACGCTTCGAGGCGTTCTCGGCCTAACATCACTAGGCCTGCAACGAGGGAGGCTGCGGCGCATTCAAACCCGTCGTAGCGTCCATTTGGCCTGGTGACTCGTGCGTCTGTTCCGGCGAACTGGCTCAAGTGTTCCAACGTACGCGTGGACCCGAAAGCGATGGGCTGCATTGCGGTAGTGTCGGCGAGTCTGCGGGCGGCCACCACCATCGGCAGCCGTTCCCGGGACTCCTCGGCGCTCGCGGCGACCCGCTGGAAAGTATCTTCCGTGCGCGTACTCTCGCTCGCTACAGCAGGAGCATCGCCACGAAAATGGCCCAGTTGCGACGCGGTTGCACTGCGTCCAATCCCGACGTTCATACGCCGTTGTCGACGCGCAGCGGCTCAGGTCGCGCAAAACTGCCAGACCTTTGTCTGCTCCGCTGCGCTTAACTGGACCCGCGCCGTGCCCTGACGGAAGATGTGCGCATGTTCGACACCCAAGCGGCGCAGCACTTCCTCGAACATTTGCGCGGCGTGACTCGCGCCTCACCGCACACGCTCAAAGCGTACGCGGCAGACCTGCAGCAGTTCGAGCAGTTTCTCACGGGCAAAGGCAAAACCTCGTTTCGAGAAGCCAACGCCGACGATGTGCGGAGTTTCCTGGCGCGCGTTTCGCGTGATCACAAAAAGACCTCTCTCGCTCGTAAGCTGTCTACGCTGCGCACGTTTGCGGCGCACATGATGAAACATGGCTTACGCACGGATGACTTCTGCCTAGGCGTCGACGGGCCAAAGCTCGGGAGACGTTTGCCGCGCGCGTTGTCTGTCGATGAGACCGAGTCGCTCGCAGGCGTGAAGCGCGAGCCCAAAGACACCGAGATCAGCCGCGCATTGGCGCTCCGCGATCAAGCGATCATCGAATTGCTCTATGGGAGTGGACTACGCGTGAGTGAGCTTACGGGGCTCGCCATTGGTGACGCCTCGCTTGATGAGGCGATCGCGCGCGTGACCGGCAAACGCAGAAAAACGCGCCTTGTACCGATGGGGGAGTACTGCATCAATGCGCTCAAGGCCTACCTCGTCGCGCGTCCCGTGCTTGCAAGCGATGATGGCGGGCCCGCGCGTCCTTTGTTCATCAACCAACGTGGTTCGCGTTTGACGCAGCGAAGCGTGGCGCGCAACCTCGATCGTGATGCACTCAAAGCAGGGCTCGCACGCCGGGTTTCGCCGCATGCGCTGCGCCATTCGTTCGCGACGCATCTGCTTGGGGGCGGCGCAGATTTGCGCGGCATTCAGGAGCTACTTGGCCACAGCAGTCTGTCGACGACTGAACGTTACACGCACGTCGCGTTAGAGCGCGCGATTGAGGTCTTTGATGCGTGTCATCCGCGTAGTGGCAACAAGTGAGTCTGTTGTGCTCCGTTTTGGAGTACTCTTGCTCCATCGCTTGGGATGACTACTAGAGTCCGTTTAGTGTCAGTTTGCGTCTGCTTTGGTCACGGAGAGTGTTGCGAAGCTATCCTCGGTGACCAGCGTCCCGAGCGCGTAGTAGTCGCCCGTGTTCGCCCCGTAGGCTTCGCACGCACCCGCCTCATTCCTGGTGTAGACCATTGCAGGTGCAGCGACCTTGTTCCCCGCTTTGTAATAGCGTGCTTCAAAGTTGCCGCAGCTGGTCTTAGTCGAGAGCGATTCGCGCACATATTTTGGCGCATCGCTACAAGTGCTCCCATTCCAGTTTGCGATGCCCTGCGTGCAGCCAGCGTCGAGATACAGAACGGACATGGTGCTCGTTGGGTAGCATCTGAACTGTTTTCCGAGCGATGCCACTTGGCAGTCGATATCGAGATCTTTGTCGTGCGCAGTGACGCCATAGCCTCGAGGCGAAACGACAAGCTTGCCGCTTTGAACAAGCTTCAATTGCAAACGTCCGTCGCCAATCAGCAAAGGCGTTAGCTCTGGAAAAGTAGATGCTGGCACGACAGCACCGATCCCCCTGTACTTGAACGAGGCGCTAGGTGTCTCGGCCGTGCACTGGTCGGGGGTGCCTTCGTAAGCGTTGTTGAACGTGGCGCCTGCCTGAACGTACTCGCTTCCAATGGGGCAGCCATTGGCTGCGAATATCTCGCGCGAGAGATAACCGCTCTCCGGTTGGGGGCAGGGGTACGAAACAAACTTCGCAATCTTGGTGGTGCAGGCGGCGTCCGAAAAAGCGAACATGGTGTCCGAAAGCACGCCGTCCGCCGACGGCATGCACCTCAGTTTTCCGTCCGATGCCTGTGTCGGCGAGCAAGCGGTGTTCGCGAATTTCAGCGACAAAGCGGAGGTGAAGGGAACCACGCTTGCGAGTCCGCGAACGGTGATTCTAGCGCCGTCATCACTGTCTAGTGCTGTTGCAGCGATTGATGATTCAAGTGCCTCATCATCGACTTCGTTGAAACGAGCAAACGTGCTAGACGCCACTTCGGCGCCCAATGCAGAGAACTCGAGCGA
>JBIKMD010000419.1:0-5014 GCA_044359465.1 Myxococcota bacterium | reverse complement strand
AATGGTTTCGATACGAACACTGTTTGCACCTACACCGGAAACCAAGCGGGAGTGGTGCAGACGACGTTCCCTTGTGTTGATGTTGCGCAGTATACGATGCAGATCTGGGGTTGTGCCAATGCACCTGTTGCACCGTGGGTGAGCGCGCTGCCCCCAGGCGTTGCTGTCGCTCCGACCTATGTTTCGAGCGCAACGGCAATGAGTGTCATTCAGCTCAACCAGCTCGTGGATCCTGATACTGGAGCCTTGCTCGTTCCGTTGGCGTTTCCGCTCAATGCGCAGGCGTTGCTCTGGGTGGCGCAAGCGGAGGCGTGTTTTGAAGCCGCCGAAGCGAGTGATCAACGCTGCGAATGCACGACGAGCTCAGACTGTGCGTCTGCGCAAACATGCAACGCGGGCGCTTGCATGCAGGGTAGCGTCGCAGCGCAATGTAACTTCGTCAGCGTTGGCGGTACGCTTGCTTCCACCTCGCTCCATGTGTGCTGCGGTGATGGTGTGGTTCAGTCTGGCGAGCAGTGTGACGACGGAAACAACAACGGCGGCGACGGCTGCAGCTTCGAATGCAAAAAAGAGGAGCGCGGGGCCTGCTGCGCGGATGGCTGCAGCGACGGTCTCTCTGGCCGAGACTGCCTGGAAAAAGGTGGAAGCTTCTTTGCGGCTAGCACCTGCGCGTCGATCAACTCGTGTGGTCAGATCGAGACCGGCGCCTGCGTCCTCGAGAATGGTCAGTGCAAGAGCCCTATCAGCGCCGAGGCTTGCAAAGTGTCTGGCGGAAGCTTTGTTGCGAAATGCGAAACAAGACCGCTGCAAAAACGCCGTAACTAGGCGGTCAGACTGATTACTCTGAGCGAAGCGTATGGATCCGCTGTGTCACCCACGCATCGCTTGGGTCTGCAGCATGCGCACGGTCGTAGGATTGCAGCGCGGAGCCAAGATCACCCATCTCCTCTAGCAAGTGTCCTCGCATGCGCCACATGGCGCCAGCCATTTGCGGCCTCGCTTGTTCTGCATGCAGCACGTCAATCGCGTCGCGCGTTCTTCCCGCTGCCGCGTACATTTCGGAGAGGCTCATTTGCACTTCTTCGAGCCCGGGAAGCGCCTTGTGCACGCGTGTCATTGCCTCCGTTGCGTCCTTCAGTTGACCGCTGTCGTAGAGCGCTAGCGCGCGCTGGTAGTGGGCTAGCCAGTCGCCATCGTTGCGCGTGATGCAGCGCTCCATCCATGTCAGCCGCGTCTGCGCGCTGCCTGCGCGGTCGTGTTTGCGAACACTCGCCGCACGTACGCGCTGCGCTAAACACCCTGTGCTTTCTGTGGTGTTGGCAATGACGCACCCAAGCTCGTTGCCGCTGCGTTGGCACATATCGAGCGCAAGCGAAGCGATGACTGGCAAAGCGCCAGAGAGAATGAATGCAGCGGCTATGAGTGTGAGTAGCGGTTGTTTGCTCCGCGTGGGCGTCTCTGCTCCACTCGTCGCGAAGAGCGCGACGGCCATGAGTCCCACGCCTGGCTGGTCGACGTTCGTGAGCAGGTAGGCCCCGTACGCAGGACCTACCATCGCTGCGGCTGCAACGCTGCCGCTTCTATGCGCCGCGGCGTTCTTCCACGCCTCACGAAAGGATCCGAAAGCAAAGATGACGAGCGCTGCTGCGGCTGCAAGGCCGAGCGAGAAAGCTACGAGCAGCAGCACGTTGTGCAGACGCCCTTCGTAGTGAAGGTCACCGGCAGGCGTCCAGGTGGCGGCAAGATCTGCAAAACGCGAGGGCCCGTGGCCAAAGAGCGGCCGCTCGAGAACTGCGCGCCATGCCGCAGAAAACGTACGAAGGCGTGAGTCTACGGTCTCTTGCGCGCTGCCAAGGGCGCTGCGACGCCAGAGACCTGCCGCCACCGTGCACGCAAGCACTGCGGTGAGCCCAAGATGCAAGCGGGCTCTCGAAATCACAGCCATGCCAACGAACGCGACGACGAGCATCAGCAACGGGCCGCGTCTGCCGGCGAGAAAAACGGCGGCTAAACCAAAGGCAAACCCGGCGAGCGCCAAACGCGATCGCATAGTCGCCGAGGTGTCAACGAGCATCCCGGCGGAGGCAATGACGCCAATTGCTGCAAAGGCGCCAAGAAAGACCGGGTGTCCAAAAGTTCCTGTTGGCACCGCGCCCGAAGCGGCTTGCGCAAGTCCGAGCGCTCCTTCCGCAACAGTGAGCGCGCTTGCAATGCGCGGCCATAACCACGCCCGATCCGGCGTGGTGCCAGACAAGCAGATCGCCGCGTACGCAAGCCAAAGTGCGCTGCCTTGCGCCGTGGGCAGCGCCCCAAGCCAAGTTTCGCTCGCGGGTGCCGCAGCGAGAAAGGGCAATACGGCACAAGCGACAAGCCATGGCCGTGCCCACCACGGCACTTGCGCGTTGCGAAGCACCAAGGAGGCAAAGGTGAAAACGAAGAAGGCTCGGAGCACTTCGCGTGTGTCGAAGCCAAAGGGCAAAAATGCCATCGGCGCGCTGACCAAGAGTAAAGCGAGCAAGATCGTGCGCACGACTCCATAGTTGCAAGAACTTGCACTGGGATCCATGAATTGTGCGGCGAGATGGCGT
Source organism: Myxococcota bacterium (assembly GCA_044359465.1). Lineage (GTDB taxonomy): Bacteria > Myxococcota > JADLHZ01 > JADLHZ01 > JADLHZ01 > JADLHZ01. The sequence continues at coordinate 2,426 of JBIKMD010000419.1, read as the reverse complement.
AGGCGAATGGGATGTCCAAACGCGCGCTCGCATGGCGCTCTTCGGCAGAGATACTAGGGCGAGCGCTGCGCGCGACGGCGACGTGGGTGTGGGCGCAACGTCTAGATGCCGAGACCTTCGGTATTTTTACCCATGCCTGGACCGTCAATTTGGTGCTCGCGCACACTTTTGGTTTTGCCCTGCATCAACTCCTTTTGCGCGAGGCGAGCGCAGACCCCGCGCACGCACATGGCTACTATCGGAGCGCCATTCGACTGCGTTTGCTTCTACTTGTTCCCGAGATCGCCGTTTTCGTCTTCTTGGCGTTCAAACTGTCTTACGCACCGTTCGCGGCTTACGCGGTGTTATTCGCTGCAGTGACAGTGTCTGCGTTCACAGAAATCGCTGGACACTTGCTCATGGCGCGGGAGCAATGGCGAGACGAAGCGCAAAGCACGTTTGCCAGCGCTGTTCTTGTTGCGACGGCTTCCGTGGTGCTGATGCTGCTTGGCGGCGGCGTCATTCTGGCGTCGGTCAGCGTGCTCGTTGGCAATGTGATCGGTCTGGTGCTGATGGCGCGTCATGCCAGAAAGGATGATGAAGGGTCGCATGCCACCCTGCATCTTCGTTTGATTCTTCCGTGGGCCGTGTTCGTGCTCATTGAGCAGGCCAGCTATCACTTCGAAATTCTGTGGCTCGACGAGATGCAATCACACGAAGCCGTAGCGCATTTTTCCGCGGTGTACCGCATCCTAGGGCTCAGTGGGCCACTCGTACTGGTCGCCAAGCAGCTTTTGCTTCCGTCTGCTACCCGTCTGACGTCGCCCGAAGAGGTGGCGCGATTTGCGCGTGCAGGCGCGCTTGTGGGCGCCGGCGCTGGCGTGGTGGCAAGTGTGGCCTGCGTGCTGCTGTTTCCGTTCGTGCTCCCTGTGCTTTATCCGTTCGCCAATGCAGAAACGAATGCGGTCGGTAGTCGGTTGTCCTGGATCATGGTGTTCTGGTTCGTGCAGACGGGACTCGTTCAAGCTGCACTGGGACAAGGCAAGTTGCGCGCGTTGATTGTGTGGGCGAGTGCGCAGCTCGCGCTGCAGGTCGTGCTCAATTTATGGCTAGGCAAAGAGGGCGGCGCCGCGGGCGCGGCTACCGCAAAGGTGCTCGCGGCAGCGCTGACGCTAGTGCTGATTGCAGGGCCGCTGCGGATCGCTCGGCCGAATGGTGCTGCGAAATAAAACGCGCACCGGCGTTTGCAAGCGTTGAGCGTAGGCGTTCGTCTTCGAGTAAACGAACAATGTGCGCTGCAAAATCGCTGGGGTCATCGGTCACGAGCAGCGCGTCGTTCGCCGCGAGTCCTGCTGCTCCATCGCGCGTCGTGACAACCGCAGCGCCCGCTGCAAGTGCGTCCAGCACTTTGACGGACAGACCAGAACCACCAAGTACTGGCGCCACGATGACCCGGGCGCGGGCATAGAGCTCGTGCGCACTCGCTACGAAGCCGGAGAAGGTGACTCCCGCTTGGCGCCACGCGGCGGGCGACTGATTCATTCCAGAGCCGGCAATCTCGAAGCTCGCAGTGGGGTGGCGCTCACGAACGCGCGGCCACACTTCCGTACAGAACCAAGACAGTCCGAGCTTGTTCGGATGCCAGCGCAGGCTGCCGATGTAACCAACATCAACGCTAGTTGCTGCGACTTGAGACGGCTCAGCACCGGCTCGCAGCTCCACGCACATGGGCACCACGTGCGCGGGGTTCTGGGTGAGTTCGGCGCAGGCGCGTTTGTCTCGTTCGGTGATTGTGATGACGCTGTGAGCTGCACCAAGCACGCGGGCTTCGTACGCCAGCGTGCTGCGCGCTTCTAAGCGGGCCAGTTTGCCAAGCAGCGGGCCCGCATGATCCGCAAAGCGCGCAAGAATCTGGTGCTCGATGTTGTGCTCTTCGATCACGATGCGTTGCGATTCTACTTCGTCGAGATAGGCGGTGGTGCCTAAGTGATCGAAATACACGACGTCATGCGCTGGCGCGTGCCGGCGAAACAGGATGCGCATCGCGCGAGAATCCCACTTCGAGACCAGATAAGGCACACCGCAGGCACGCAGCGCCATCACCCGCGGTACAGCAAGCGGCGCATCCCAGAGGTGAATGGGGTGAACGACAGGAGGAAGCACGCACGCCTTTTCTCCGAGCCACGCTTGTAGCCCGTGTGTCGGTTGCGACGTGTCAGCAAATCCGAGCACCGTCACGTGCGAAACCTGGGGAAGCGAAACGAGCGTGCGTAGCTGCGAACACGTGCGCTGACGGCCCCCCCCAAACAAGGGCCACGGGAACTCAGTGGTGATAAAGAGGATTCGCATCACGGCTCGTTGGAAGCGTGGGGTGCGCACAGACTCATGAGCACGAGTAGGAACAAGAGCGCCTCTGGATGCCAACTTCGCAGCACAGACACTTCTAC
>JBIKMD010000418.1:0-5020 GCA_044359465.1 Myxococcota bacterium | reverse complement strand
GCCCATCTTCGTCGCACTGGTGCTCGCCGTCCTGACATTGATTGAACACGCAGCGCCTGCCCTTGCCGCAGTCCGGATCTTTTTCGCAGTCACGTTTGCCGTTTTGGCAACCGTTGAAGACACAGCGTTTGCCTTCTCCGCAGTCTTGGTCAAGCTTGCAACCGCGCCTCCCGTGCGCGCAGAATCCGAAGAGACAACGGAAACCCGCGTTGCAGTCCTCATCGACCTTGCAGTTGCGCTCTCCGTGGCGGCACGCGCCGTGAACACACATACTGTCGTCGGTACAATGCTTATCGGTTACGCATTGCCGTTCGCCTTCAAAACAAAGTCCATCCTCGCAGCGCCAGCCCTCTTTGCAGTCGCTCTCGCTAAAGCATTGGCGTGCAGTGTGTTCGCAGCGATCGAGGATGCAGCGGCCGTTGTCGCCGCAATCCGTGTCGCTGACGCAGTCGGCAACACCCGTATGGCACATGCCGTCAGCGCAGCGATTACCCGCGCCGCATTGCGCTTGTGCCTGGCAGAGACTGCTTTGTGCGACGCACAGACCGGCATTGCACGCCTCCCCTTTGCGGCGGCAGGGTGACTCGTCGCTGCACTCGCGTTTTCCAGGTCTGCAGCTCCCATCAATGCAGCGCGATCGACGATGACACTGCTTGTCATCCTCACAATTTCGCGGGCCTGAGACACAGACGCCCTTTGAGCAGCGTTCATTTGTACGGCAAGACACATCGTGTGTGCACGCGTAGCCTTTGGGTTGTGTGACGGGTACACGCACCTCTGTCACAACTTGCACGTCGGAAGTACGAGGTAATTGTACTCCGCTTAGCGGAGGCAATGTTTGTGCGCCGGTTTGCGCTTTGGGCGCGGCTTGCAGTGCCAGAGTCGGTTGTTTTGCCTGTGGGCGATTCGGACTGTCTTCGTGTGCTGGTGCACTCGCTGGTGCTTCGCTTGGCGTCAGATGCTCGTGGTCGTCCCGCAACAGCCACCACGCGCCAGCGGCTGCTGCGACACAAGCAAGTACGGCGTAACGCTTCATCGTGACACTCTCACCGGCTTGCTGCTTCCGGTCAACACGCACGCATCCTTGCAATACTACCAGACGAGCCTCGTACAATGGCTCATAGCGAGCTGCCTCCGGGGTTCTTGGCCATCTGGAGTGGAGCTCGAGCGCTTTCCGTGAGATGGCCTAGCCGTGCTGCTTCCTCTCCTTCTCGTCGCTGCGACGCCACTTGGTCCTTTGGGACAAACTACCGCGTCGATCGAGCTTGGTTATCCCCGATTGCCACGTGTTGCGGTGACCTTCGCGGTTCATCCTCGCTTTCGCGTCGGCGCTGCGGGTGCATTCGATCTTGCGCGTTTCACGTACGCGGCTAGCGCGGCCGTGAGCCCCGCTGGTGGCGTCTCCATCCCCATGCAAGTCTCCGCGTACAGTGGCGACAAGATCGAGTGGACGATCACCTTCGAACCCGGTGCGTTCTTGGCAATCGCAGGGAGCACCGGATTTGGCCTACAGTTAAATGTAGGCAGCGAGCTCAAGGGACGCGTGAGCCACGCCATCGCGCTTGGTGTGGCCTTGGATGTGCCCATGAGTGTGCTGGTGTTGCCGCGGGCATTTTTAGATGCGCCGGTATTGCTGGGTCCCACCTTCGTTGCGCAAGTGAGTGACAGAGTACGTTTGTTTGTGCGGGCGCAGGCCGGCCCAGGACTCACCCCACTTCTGCAACAGGGCGTGGGGCCTTATTTGGCGTTGCTCGCGAGCGCTGGCGCTAGTTTTGCACTCTGAGCCACGAACAAAACGTTCCCGGGATGCAGCGAACCCGCTGTGTCGATCGTTTCCACTGAGAGGCCACGTTTTTGCAGCTCCGTGGAGAGCCAAAGTGCGTCGCGAAATTGAACCTTGTTCGCGCGATTCCAACCAAGCTTCACAGCAACCCACTCGATGAAGCGCGTCCACGCGGACCCGCCGCTTCTTGCGTTGTCTCCCTCGCGAATCAGGAGCTGACCGCCCGGCAAGAGCAAACGGGTCGCACCATCGAGCACGCGCGCGATGGTAGCGTCATCGAAGTAGTGCAACACGTCGATGAGGGTCACGGTGTGTGCGTGCGGCAGCGTGAGCGTGTCGATCTGCGTGATGTCGCCTTGTTTTGCTGTCGCGCCCGCATGACTCCCGGCCTGCACTTTGATCTCATCCCACTCGACGCCAATGGATGAGCGGCCCTCACCGAGCTCATCGAGCAGCACAGAGAGCATGGACATGCCTGCGCCTAGATCGATCGTGAGAGTGTGCGGCGCAATGCGAGAGCCGACGGACCGATAAACAGGGTCCATGCGGTATTTCATACGCGCGTACCAATAGAGGCGGGGATGCAGCCCCTTGTAGCGTTCGGTGGCGCGAGTGACGGCCAGATCGATTGCGTCAGCCACTCGGCGTCGGCTCAACGCGATATAGACGATTGCGCCGCAGACAGCGCCGATCATCATGCCGAGCACGAGCCCGCCTACGAGCCAGGTCAGGAAAAATTCCTGCGCGATGCTGCTGAGGGGGCGGGCGCGAAACTCGGCGCTCGCGAACGATAGCCAGCGTCCGTAGAGCAAGCGTTCACCGAGTTGGGCAGACGCAAACGCGAGCAGTGGCGCAATGGGCGGTATCGAAATATTCGCGGCTGCGTAAACCACGACTTTGTTCAATCGCAAAACGAACGCAAAGAAGAGACAAATGAAGAAGTGCAAGCCGAGAAACGGAGACGTGCCTACCACGCAGCCCACGAACACAGCGGCAGCAAGCCGCGAAGGCGCGGCGTGCTCCGCCAGTAGCTTCAACCAAAGCTCATGAATTCGCTTGCGCACGCGCGCCCATGGCATGCACTTTTTCCCGGGACAAGCCCTTTTGAGGCCGGCAACTGTCGCTGCCTAACGCGGCCTGCGGCGCTCGAGCATGGCGAGCATATCCGCTTCTTTGAGCTCAGGGTCGAGCGCTGTCAGGAGCGAGCCTTTTTTCTCCGAACGCAGAAACTCAACGGCGCGCGCAATCACAGACTCGCCTTGGCGTTCGACCAGTAACTGCACCATGGCATGGCTCTGATCGTAGGCAAGCGCCGCGTCCTCGTTGCCTTCGAAAGCCGAGAACGTTCCCTCTAGTGATTTGAACGGAATGTAAGTCTTGTTTCTGACCATGAGCGCAAGACCTTCATTCCAGCGCAGCGTGCCGCGTCCCTCGAAGTATTGCGCTACGCCTTCATCCCACCAGCGCGGCGCGTTGTGCACGAGCGGGCCAAGCTGTGCGTGCATGGCTTCATGACGTAGCTCGCGATCTTTTTGCAGCGTATCTAAGGTCACCCGAAGTGAGCCATCGTAAACACCAATGGCCCACGCTTGCACACAAGTGACTGCCAGCAGCTCGGAGCGGTCCCGATAGGCGATGGCAAATAGCGTTTCGCGACGCACGGTGCCTGTGAGCTGCGCGGCATCGTTCAGGGCGTCAGTGATGGTTCCCACAAGGTTCCAGGCATCCCCCGCGCTGATCGCATCAGGTGGATACGCAAGGGCAACCCCTTGCAGTGTGTGCAAGGCAAAACCATCTTGCACGTCGATCTGCGCACGAAGCCGTGCACGCAAGCGGCTCATGCGGAGATCGTCGGTATGCGCAGCGAGATAGGCGTCGAGCAGTGGTGCGGCACTAGCGAAGGCTGGTGTGTGCAGCACCGAAAAAACGCGGTTTAGCGCTTGCACCTCGGTTGCCGTGCGTTTGATCGGGCTTTGCTTTTCGTTCGGGGGCTCACAAAATCCGCTTGTGAGCTTGGGCAGCGATGGGAGCGTTGCGGGCGCGGGCGTCGCAATGTCTGGCGTACTGGCCGGTTGCGCTGCCATGATCGTAGGCGCAGGGGCTCGCACTTCAGGCGCGGAACGTTCTTGTAGAACGAAATACGGCGCGGCCAAAAGGCACGCGACGGCGGCAATCCAACGCACGAGCGGAGCCTCTCACGTCCTCCGGTTCAGGGAAACATGGTCAGCACTAGCTCGCCCGGCGCAGAGGACTTTCGGTCGATGGTCTTGCAGAATTTCTTCTTGTTGCATTCCTTGAAGATGAAACTTTCGAGCACGGCTGGATCGCCTTTGAAGTCCACGTCTAGCTCGAGCTTCTCACCCTCGTAGCCCTTTTGGGCGACCGTCTTGACGCCACGTGCTTTGCCAATGAGGGCAATGAGGGGCACGCCGAGCTTCTTGAACGATTTTACTTTCTCTATCACCAGACGAAGGCCGCCAGGCTCGCTTGGCATGAGCGCTGGAGCTGACACCGTGGTCGTTGTGGTGGGAGGCGCCGCGGACGCCTGCGTTGGTGCTTGCGTTTGTGTTGCGGCTACGGCCGGAGCCTTTTGCAGCTCGGCAAGGAGCTCTTTGAAAAAGTCCTCGGTGACTTGTTTGACAGCGTTGTTACCGCCTCCTGCGACCATGCGTTTGACCGCGGCGCCGTAGTTGAGCCCGTTCGAGCTCATACTCACGGGCTTTGAAGAGAGCACACGTCGCTGCGAAACAATTGCCGATCGCAAGGTCAAATCCAGGCTCACGCGGGTTTGGCCTTTCAGCGCCTCGAACGGTGCGTCGTCACCATAGACGCCAAGGTTTTTGTATTTGGCATCCACCAGCACAACGATGTCTGCGCCGCTTTGTTTGCCATCTCGGTCGCACAGCGTCAGCAGATCCGCATCCTTGTTCGAAACCGAATGCGCGACAATCTCGAGTCCCGCTTTGGTGAGCTCATGTTCAATGAATGCACCCGTCTGTCCATCAATGGGCGTGGGTGTGGCGGCCGTGACGTCTAATTCGCGAGTCACCACGAGCGCCCTCCGCTTCTTGGTCGCAAGCTCGTCCTTCAATTGGCTGCGAAAATCATCGATCTTGTTGGTGTTGATGGTGGCTAAGACTTTCACGCGATAATTGTCGCCGTCGCGTACGTCTTCCAGAAGCTTGTAGGTTTGCACATAACCTTGGGTGTCGGTGCGAACCGACTGTTCGACCTTCT
>JBIKMD010000416.1:0-5033 GCA_044359465.1 Myxococcota bacterium | reverse complement strand
GAGGATCGTCCCATCCAACGATCGCAGCACTGTGATGGTTAGCTGCGGGCCGCCGATCTTTACGATGCCAGGGCTGTCGCCAGAGTCGTTGTCTGGGAGTGCGGCACGCGCTGCTTTGGTGAGCTTTGAGACATACTTGGCCAGTGTCTTGTCGGGAATGGGTCCCTTGATTTGGTGCCACTCACAATTTTTGACGTTCGTCTCGCCGCTCGTCAGCACGTCCAGGCGTTCTTCGGTGCTCAACGCTTCAAATGACTTTTCTGGCTCATCGATGGCAGACATGGCGCGCCACATCAGCGCACCCACGGGCGCATCTTTGGCGCTCAGTCCGAGCAAACGCTCGTATCCAATGTGTGAGCCGGTGATCTTCGCTGCTGCAAGTACCGCCTTCTTGCGAGACATCACTTCGCTCACCACCTCGTCGACGGTGAGCTTGGCCGGTGACATTTGGTCAATCACGTCTTTGATCGGGCTTGGGATGAGGGCCTTTCGTTCAGTAGCGGAGATTTTGTCGTCTTCTTTTGCAACAAGCCCCGCTTGGTCACGGACGAGTCCGGCGAGTGCCACGTGCAGCTTTTTGAGATTGACCGTCATGGCGACAGTTATCGCTTCGGCGGCGCCGACGGTTGCTCGCCTCCCACCTGCGTGTGGGCGCTAATCGCCTGCGCAGGGCTGCCATTTGGCGACCCGTCCAAGTTTTTCGCGGCAGGACCTGCGTCGGTGCCGCGGCGTCAGGTGCTTTGCAGTGATTTACGGCGGTGAGCTCTACCAGCCGACGTGACTCACGCGCGCCCGAGTGCTGCGGGAACTTCCGTTGGATCAACCAGCTTTGCTTGTTGCTTGCGCGCGGTCATCCAGGCCGCCAGCTCACCACTTGGGGCGGCTGCGGGTTTGTAGGTCGCTGCATGCGCTGGAACGCGTGCGAGGAGGGTATCCACGCGTGCCGCAGCCTCGCTAAGCCGAGCGCGGAATGAAACGCTCTTCTCGGCTTCTTTGGCGATCGCTTCGATGCTTGCTTCGATGCGAGAGAGCGTGTGGCAAACCAGCAGCGAATCGCAACCTGCGGCGATGGACTGCACTGCGGCGGCACCCAGCTCATAGCGATCTGCGATCGCTTTCATCTCTAAGTCGTCCGAGATGATGGCGCCCTCGAAGCCGATCTCTTTGCGAAGCGCGGCAAGACAAGTCGCAGACATGGTTGCTGGCCAGATTGGGTCGAGTGCGGGGAACATCACGTGCGCGGTCATGATCGTGGCGACTTTGGCTTTGGCCGTCGCAGCGAACGGCGGCCACTCAACGCGGCGCAGGCGCTCCAAATCATGGGGAAGACTTGGCAGATCTTTGTGCGAATCTTCGAGTGTGTCGCCGTGGCCAGGAAAGTGTTTCGCACACGCCATCATGCCGGCGCTTTGCATGCCCTCGATCAACGCGACGGCGAGTTTTGATACTATCTCAGGCGTGCGGCCGAACGAGCGATCGCCAATGACCGGGTTGTCTGGATTGGTGTCGACGTCGACGACCGGTGCAAAATCGAGATCGAAGCCGACAGCCAATAGTTCGCGTGCCAGTTGCGCGCCCACTTCCTTGGCAATGTGCGGCTGGGCCTCACCGATAGCGCGCATGGGCGGAAACTCGGTGAGTGGAGTGCGGAGGCGCTGCACGCGCCCTCCTTCTTGATCGACGGCAAGAAGAAGCGGTGTTTTGCGTAGCGCGCGTAATGAGGCAATCAGACCGTGTGTTTGTTCTGGCGTGACGATGTTGCGACGGAACAGAATTACACCGCCAACGCTCAGGTCGGCCACCACGCGGCGCGCAGTGGCATCCACTTCAGTCGTGGGAATTCCAACAATGAGGGTCTTCGCTGCAAGGGCTGCGTACGACATAGGCAGACAGATTAACACCGAGTTTCGCAAAAGTGCACGAACTTGACCCCTGTACCCCTCGCGCGGCATGAGCAGCGCCTATGTCTTTACACGCAGTCATCATCGCTGGCGGCTCCGGGACCCGTTTTTGGCCAGAGAGTCGCCGTGCGCTGCCCAAACAGTTTCTTCGCTTCGAAGCGCACCGTTCACTGATTACCGCAACGTCGGATCGTTTGGGCTCACTCGTTCCCAAACAAAACCTATGGGTGGTGTGCGGCGCTGCCCATGCGGCACTGGTCGAGCGTGATTTGCCCACGCTGCCAAAAGATCAGTTGCTGATTGAGCCCAAAGCAAAGAACACCGCGCCTGCAATTGCGCTCGCAAACCTGCATGTGTTCGCAAAAGACCCAGACGCCGTGGTGTGCGTGCTTCCTGCCGATCACTTCATTCGCGACGAGGCCGCATTTCGCGCCGCCCTCGAGCAAGCGGTCGCAGAGGCGAGACGCGGCGGCGTCGTGACGCTTGGAATCACACCGAGTCGAGCGGAAACCGGCTTTGGCTACATTGAGCGGAGCGATGACCTGGGTCACGGCGCGTACCGCGTGGCTCGTTTCATCGAAAAACCGCCGCAGGCCCAGGCAGAGACTTACGCGGTAAGTGGTAAACACTTTTGGAACGGTGGCATTTTCGTGTTCCGCGCAGCCGAAATGCAAAAGCTGTTTGCCCAGCTCTCCCCAGACATCGCTACCCCCCTTGCGGCTTACAAGCTCGGAGACAATGCTTCGCTTGCGGCCGCTTTCGAGAAGACACCCTCGATTTCCATCGACTACGCGATTGCTGAAAAAGCACCCGATATGAAGGTTGTTCCACTCAATTGTGGTTGGTCTGACGTGGGCGGCTGGGATGCCCTTGGCGAAGTGCTACCAGCGGATGCGCAGCAGAACGTGGTCGATGCGGATGTGCTCACCATCGACGCGACCAAAAACATCATCAAAGCGCCCCGAGGAAAACGGGTGTGTTTGGTGGGCGTTGAAGATTTGATTGTAGTCGACACGCCAGATGCTTTGCTTGTGATGCCACGCGGTCAAGGCCAACGCGTGCGGGACATCGTTGCCGGACTCGAGAAGATCGCGCCGGAAAAATTGTAGGCCCTCGTTGCGCCTGACGCTGAGCGTGGGCTTTGGCCTCTGGCCGCGATACTTTGGAGGACCTCATGCAGGTGAACAGGCGCATCTTTCGCGAGTACGACGTACGCGGCATCGTCGATAAGGACCTCACGCAAGACCTGGCGTACCATTTGGGGCGCGCCCTCGGCACGCTCATGCGCGAGCGCAATTTGTCGACAGTCAGCATTGGCCGCGATTGTCGTCCGAGCGGCGTCTGGCTCGGTGCCGGGCTCAAAGCGGGTTATCTGGCGAGTGGCATCACCGTCCTCGACGTTGGTGTCGTGCCAACCCCGTTTCAGTATTATTCCATGGCCTACTTTCACACCGATGGCGGTGTGCAGATTACCGGGAGCCACAATCCTCCTGAGTATAACGGCTTCAAAATCTCGCTCGGCGGAAGCACGCTGCACGGCGATGACATTCGCAATTTGGCAACGCTCATTGAGCGTGAGGCCTACGCCGAAGGGCACGGGGTCACCTGTTCAGTCGACGCCGTGCGGCCGTACTTCCTCGAGATGCTCGAGAATTTGCGGCTAGGAAAGCGCAAGCTCAAAGTGGTGGTGGATGCTGGCAACGGCACGGCTGGCCCCTTTGGGCCCGAGCTCTACCGCGCACTCGGCTGCGAAGTAGTCGAGCTCTTCTGCAACATGGACGCGACCTTCCCGAACCACCACCCTGATCCCACCGTCGAAGAAAACATGGTGAGCCTGCAAAAGGCCGTCAAAAAGCACAAAGCCGATCTTGGCATCGCGTTCGACGGCGATGGAGATCGCATTGGTGTGGTGGACGATAAGGGCACGATCATCTGGGGTGACCGTCTGATGATCTTGTTTGCCCGCGAGGTGCTCAAAGACCGCCCTGGTGCGGCGATCGTTGGCGAGGTGAAGTGCTCGCAGACACTGTACGACGACATCGCTAAACATGGCGGCAAGCCGATCATGTGGAAAGCCGGTCACTCGCTGATCAAGGCGAAGATGAAAGAGACAGAGGCCGAGCTCGCCGGGGAGATGAGCGGGCACATCTTTTTCAAACACAAGTTCTATGGCTTTGATGACGCGATCTACGCGGGCGGCCGTTTGCTCGAAATCCTCTCGAACACCAAAGTGCCATTGTCGAAATTGCTTCTAGATGTGCCAAAAACGTTTGCCACGCCGGAGCTGCGTGTCGATTGCACCGAGGAAGAGAAATTCGCGCTCGTCAAACGCGCCCAAGATCACTTTCGCAAGACCCACGACATCGTCGACGTGGACGGCGTACGTATTCTGTTCAAAGACGGCTGGGGGCTCATTCGCGCTTCGAATACCCAACCGATTTTGGTCCTGCGCTTCGAGGCACAGTCCGAAAAACGCCTCAAAGACATCCGGAACTACGTAGAACGCGAGCTTCAGTCTTTGCGTTGAAGCGTTCTGTTGCGCTCGCTGAGCTGCGCATAGGCCCAGCGCTCGGCCTCTTGGCGAGTCGCAAAGCGAAGCTGAGGTGCCGCGCGGTTGGAGCGAAGCCAGTCGAGGGCGGTCAATATCGCGCGCTGAATCGTACCGTCCACGATATACGCCAACCCGGCAACCCAGCGCCGCGTTTCGTCCTGACAGCTTCGTTCGAACTCCACGATTTTGTGGCGTACGGCAGGTGTGGGGGGGCCGGCCGACGGTAACTGAATGACGATTGCGAAGCGTTCCCGTCTCAAAAACAGACTGCGTAGCGTCTGCGCGTACGCGTCGAACTCCTCCACAGAAAGGTCTGCTGGCCAGTCAATGCGTACCAAGGGCCAGCTTTCTGTGTGTATCCAGTCTAGCGCCTTGTTCATTGTGTCATCTCGAACGTCGTCGCGTGCGCGATTCCAAATGATGCCGCGTTGGGGCGGCCTTCAGTAGCGATGCTCATCAGCGATAGATTATCCACACGCGGCTGGAGGTTCGCAACGATCGCGCAGCCCAAGGGCTTCACTCTGAGTCATGCACAAATGGGTGCCAGCGCTTCGCAAGAGGTGAGCTTCAGTGTTTGCGCT
>JBIKMD010000415.1:0-5039 GCA_044359465.1 Myxococcota bacterium | reverse complement strand
AACGTTTGCAGCGAGCTCCGCGCGGCGCCTCGTGGCCGCCCAGCTTCAGTTCGCAGCAGATGGAGATAACATCACACGTTTCATCGCGCTCTCCCCAGACGCGGAGACTGAGATTTGGACCTTCGACCGGATCGATGTGGATGGCGCACGGTTTCGTTTCATCGCTGTGGACGAACAGGGAAACATTGGGGCTGTCCTGTCTGAGCCGCTGTCTATAGATTCAACGCCCCCCCTCGTGCCGGACTTTAGTATCGATGCGCCGGCAATCACCAACCAAACACGGCTCGCTATCGTGGTGAATGGTCCATGCGCCGATGCGGCTGCATTGCTCGTTGGTGACGCAGATAGGACACTGCCGCAGAACGAGCCTGAGACGCGTTGGCAGGCGTGCACCGGTGCGCCCTACGTTGAGCTTCCCCCGGTTGACGGTGTTTATGAGGTTTTCGTCTGGGCACGCGATGAGGTTGGAAACGTCTCTACCAGCAGCAAAAGCGCAACCATCACACTCGACCAAACACCGCCCGAACCGCCGACAGTAGTCGTCACGAGCGCCAATCCAACATCGTCTTTCGCCGCGCAACTTGGGGTCGTTGACTGCACAGACCGCCCCTTCGTGCTTGTGGAAGAGACTGATGGCACGGCGCGACCAAACGCGACTTCTGCGCAGTGGCAGCTGTGCTCGCCCTCGCTCGCCACCTTCTCACTTCAGCCGAGCGAGGGAGTACACACGCTCTTCGTCTGGGCCAAGGACGCGCTTGATAACGTCTCGCTCACCGGGAGCAGCATTAGCATTGTCGTAGACACGATACCCCCGATCGTCGACACAACGGAACTGGCGGACGGTGCGTCAACGACAGGCACCGCGCTCGCGCAGGTCACCATAGAAGCCAGCGACGCGAGCTCGACACTCGCCTTTCGCGTGGTCGAGACGAGCAGTGCCGGTGACTGCATCTACGCAGACACGGGGTTCTCGTCGCAGGGAACAAAGACAAGAAGCATCAACCTTCTGCTCAGTGCGTTTGATGGTGTGAAAAAAGTGTGCGTTTGGGCGCGTGATCCCGCTGGCAACACCAGCTCGGTCACGCCCATCGCAGGCACCGCGGGTGTCAACACGGATACCATCGACTTCTTCAGTGGCTCACCGCCAGTGGTGACCCTCTTCGAGGCGGTCAATCCGAGTGCTCCGGCAACACCTCGTAGTTTCGCCCCAGGAGACAACGTTGAGGTTTCGCTTACGGTGATCGATGGTCAGGGCCTTCGTGCGGGCGCTGTCTCAATAGAGGTGCGCTACAACGGCGCTGGTGAATGGACGCCCGTGATAGAGAACTACGGCACGTCACTTGGGCTGATGAGCTTCAGCGACGTCTTGACCCTGCCGGGATTCGCAGCGCCCGCGAGCGGTTTTTTCGAGTTTCGTCTCACGGCGTATGACCTTGCTGAAAATACGAGCGTGCGCGTCTTCTCGGATATTCTGCGCGTGAATCCCACTGCGAGTGCGGAGCGCTGGGAAGTGTACGCCGTCTCGCGCGATGACGGCATCGGTCTGTCTGCCAAGGCCACTCGCCTTGCGCCCGTTTGTGATGCCTATAGCGGCCAGCAGCTCTTTGTCATTCATCCGACCACTAACGACATCTACTTTGCCTACAACCAAGGCGGCATCTATCGTATCGACGCGCAAACGGGACTCACGACCCCCTTTTTGCGCAACGGCCCAGTCAATCTTCCAACGAACGGCGCGCTCGATCCCACGGTGCATACGGTTGGCAGCGTCACGCTTGGAATTGACGCTGCGGGCAGGCTCTATGTGCGCTCCTGTGCAGGCGCAACGCCGTGGAACGGAACAACGATCTACCAACTAGATGTTGTCGCACGAACGTCGAGAGCCTACGTCGGCGGCGGCACGCTTTACGACGCAACAGCAACACCTTCCACCGCGTTCGTCTATCCGGGTCCCTTCGCCTTTGATGCAAACAACAAACTCTATTTTCTGACGCTGTGTCATCCAAACGTCCCGCCTGCGCCCTATCCACTCATGCGTCTGATGTCGCTTACCCAGAATGCGGACGGCACGCCCGGCGTGGTGGCGCCAGTGGCCGGCGACTGTACGTCCGGCGTGCCTGGTGATGGCCCGACACCCGCAATGAACGCCCCACTCACAGGAACCTTCTTCGCAAATCTTGGCAGCATCGCGCCGGTCGCGCCGAATGCCGTGTACTATGCACTGGGCAACGATCCGCCGCGCAAGATCATCGATGGCAACGTTTACCGGACGTCGATTCCTGCTGTGCTTGCCGGTCCCGTCATGCTCTACGATGCGACGCAAGGACGCTTACTTGCAGCCGATGGCGATCTTCGTTCCTACACAGTGAGCCTCTCTGGTGCGTTCGGAGAAGCGGCCACGGTCGTAGCAGCTGCAGATGGCACTGGCGCTTGCACAGCGGATGGCATTGATGCCGCAGCCGCCTGCGTGAGCTTGGCGAACGGCATGGCGGTGGGACCGGGAGGAACAGTATTCTTCCCGGACGGCCCTACGTCAGCAGCGCAACGAGTGTACAGAATTCGTTACATAGATGCGCAGCAGAAGCTGCAGACCGTTGCCGGCGTGCTTCCATCGAACACCGTCGGGTTACATCGTCGCGCGATCACGGGAAGCTTCTTCGGGCTTGGCTACAAACCGTCGACCTATCCGCGCCAAGATGTTTTCGCACGCGGCTTATACATCATCGACAACTCGGCCGTCACACTCTCGCGCATCGACCCTGTCACAGAACGCGCAGAGCTCGTGTGGGGCAATCAGCAGGTCGTCTACAGCTTCCCGTTTGCTCCGGAGCCCATAGGCCCCACGCTCACCATGGGGTTTCCTTACACCGGCGGCGGTCCGCGCTGCCTGGGCTTCAACGCAGATGACGGTTTCCCTTATCTTGATGTGTCGCAGCGCTTTGTCGGCATCAACCAAAACAAGGAGGTCGTACCACTACTCGGCGGTACGAACGCGTACTTGGAGGATCATCCACCACTGGCAGGAGCGCCAAGCACAACGGGCCCCATCACCACTGGGTTTGGTGGGACCTGCGGTGTGATTCGTCCGAGCGGAACACCCTCGGCGCCACAAGCATTTTTCATGGTGGGCTCGCACTACCTAGGTCACACGCCGGATGCGAGTTGGCGCGCGTTCGACTTTAGTACGATGGAAACGTCCTACGTGATGGGCGCATCAGGCGGATCCGGGAGCACCGCAGATACGAACGTGCCCAGCGAGGTGACAAACGCCATGTTGCCTTCAGCCTGTTTGAAGAGCACGGGGCTGTGCCGAGAGCCTCAGTACGACGCCAACACAGACCGCCTGTATTATACCGAGTGCCAGGGCACGCCCGTCACGAGCTGCAAGATTCGTTACGTTGAGCATCCCATGGGGCCAGGCAAATCGCTCGGCACTGTGCCACTCCCCGGCCTCTTACCGAGCAGTGCGTTGGCGCCCACGCCAGCACAGATGCGCGTTTCGCCAAATGGTGAGCAGGTTTATTTTGTCGATAACCAGTGGCTGGGCACCTTGTTTTGCCACAACATCAGCGGCGCACCGCGGGCTGAATGTAGCAACGCCGGCGACGCGGAGTTGAAAGCGGCGGTTGGAGCGCCAGCCGGTATGGCGATTGGACCAGGTTGCCCCATGGTCTTCGACGAAGGCGGGCGCCTCTATATCAATTGTTCGGTCGTCTATAGGTACACGCCGCCGCCCTGAGGAGCACCTCACTTGTTGAAGCGGCGCCGCAGCCCTGCATTCACGGCGCTCCGAATGGCGCGGGGTTGCACATGGTGCAAGTACACGTGCATCGCGAAAAAAATGTGCCAGCGGTCCACGGCGCCTGGTGCGAAAAATCACGCAATACGGCATCATCTGCGGACGCATGCGCCACTTCATTATCGTTCTGGTCTTGTCGCTGCTTGGGTCCATTCACTACGCGCATGCGGCGACGCTCATCGTCACGGATCCTTCCGACAACGCCGGACTCCCGGTGGCGGGATCGCTCCGTGAGCGCTACAACGCGGCAAACGCGAACGATGTCATCGTCTTTGCAGCGAACCTGAGCCCTGTCATCGAGCTCGTAGCGCCGCTCTTCATTGCGAAGTCAATCTCGATCGATGGCACGTCATACAGCAATGGCATGACCGTGAGCGGCGCTGGTACGGTACGACCCATCCTGGTCGGCTCGGGCGTCACCGTGACGCTCACGGGTTTCACCATCGCGCACGGGTTTGCAGGTACGGGCGGCGGCGGTATTGAGAACGGCGGAAACTTGACCCTCGAGCGCATGACTTTGACAGACAACGTCAGCTCCGGGGGCAACAACGCCGGCTGCGGCGGTGGCATCTGCAATCAGTCCACTGGCAACCTGGTGATCAACAATTCGTCGATCATTCATAATGTGTCGCTGTTCTGCGGCGGCGGCATTGGTGCGCTCGACGGTGGTACCTTGACCGTCACGAGCTCGCTCGTGGCTTTCAATCGTTCGAGCAATTCTGGTGGCGGCATCTGCGTGCGTACCGTTGGCGCGGCCGGCACGACCACCCTCACCAACGTCACCATCACGGAGAACCGCGCTGGCACTGGATCCGGAAGCGGTGATGGTGTTGCGTTGGTCGAGGCCGGTGCTGGCTCGAACGTCGCGACGGTGCGCAACTGCACGATCGCCTACAACACCGGCAGCGGCTGGGGCCTTGTGACCACAGGGACGATGAGCGTTGCCAACACGATCGCCTATGGAAACAGCTTTCCGGACCTTGGCACCGCAGGCGGTGTAGCGACCTCACTCGGCAACAACCTCTATGGCACTCAGTCCGGGCTCACAGGAACTCCGAGTGATAGCGTGGGAGATCCCAGGCTATCGCAGCTAGGTTCGTACGGCGGTTCCACGCAAACCTACGCACTCTTGCCAGGGAGCCCCGCGATCAACGCCGGCACCTCGACCGGCGCGCCGAGCGTCGATCAACGTGGCATCACCCGTGCTTCTGTAGACATTGGCGCGTTCGAGTCGCGGGGG
>JBIKMD010000414.1:0-5041 GCA_044359465.1 Myxococcota bacterium | reverse complement strand
ATCGTAGACGTGCTCAAGTTGCTGCCGGAAACGGGGCATCCCATGGATGCGCTGGCTGCCGCTGTTGCGGCCATGGGGACGTTCTATCCTGCAAGGAACGTTGAGGATCCCGAGGCGCGGTATCAGTCGACGATTCGCCTGATTGCCAAGCTGCCAACGCTGGTTGCGGCGATTGCGCGCATTCGCAGAGGCGACGAGCCCATTGCGCCGCGTGACGACTTGGACCACGCCGCGAACTTTCTCTACATGCTCAGCGATCGTGTTCCAGACACGACGAGTGCGCACAGTCTCGACGTGTGCATGATTCTGCACGCCGAACACGCCATGAATGCGTCTACGTTTTCTGCGCGGATTACGGGGTCCACGTTTGCTGGGCCTTTTGGCGTGATCAGCGCGGCGGTGAGTGCGCTCGGAGGTCCCCTTCACGGCGGTGCGGCAGAGGAGTGCTTGCGCTTACTGCGATCGCTGAGCTCACCGGATCGCGCACGCATGTGGGCAGAAGAAAACATGCGCAATCAGCAGATCATCCCGGGCTTTGGCCATCGCGTCTACAAGGTGAAGGATCCGCGCGCGACGATTTTGCAGCGGCTCGCCATGCAGCTCGTCGAAAAGACTGGTCGCTCTGCTGTCTACGATACGGCCGTCGAGCTCGAGCGCGTGGTCACGGCTGCGCTCGGTAGCAAAGGCGTCTATCCAAACGTCGATTTCTTCAATGGCGTCGTCTACGATCGGCTTGGCATTGCGCCGGAGCTGTTCTCTTGCATGTTTGCCATGAGCCGTGTCGCAGGCTGGCTGGCCCACTGGAACGAGCAAGTGCAGAAGAACCACCTGATTCGTCCTACGCAGGTCTATCAAGGAGAGCGAGAGAAGAAGTGGGCGGCCGCGGCGGATCGTTACTAATCGCCAGCGAGTAAGAGCATGGCGGCGGTGAGTCCGAGCACGTAGCTGTCTGAGCCAAACCCGCTGATCATGCCTCTACAGGCAGGCGCAATGAGTGAGTGCTGACGAAAGGTCTCACGCGCAAAGATGTGCGAGAGATGCACTTCAATCACGGGAATCTTCGGTACGCTCGCAATGGCATCTCGCAGCGACACGCTGGTGTGGGTGAGCCCGCCGGCATTGAGCACAATGGCGTCGACGCCGCCGGCTTGGATCCAGTCGATGAGCTGGCCTTCGTGGTTCGATTGTACGCAGGTGAGAGCAATGCCCTTCGCCTTGGCGACGGTTTGCAGACGCGTGTGTATGTCGCTCAGCGTTTCGCGGCCGTAAATCTCGGGCTCGCGCGTTCCAAGCATGTTGAGGTTGGGCCCGCTAATGACCAGAATTTTGCGCGGCTTTTTGCGCGCCATGGTCAGGCGCCTAGTTCTTGGAGCAAACGCGGCGCGGCTACGCGCAATAAGTAACGGGCTTTTCCTGTGTTCCCGTTTGGCGTCATGGCCAGCACCAAGTAGTAGCTGTCGCCCACCGGCCGAAGCACGGCGGTGATCTTCTCGCTCTTGAGCACGAGCTCATTCACGGCGCCCGTTTGCATTTGCTCGGCCGTGCGTACGGCTTGTGTGAACACGCCCGTCATTTCGACGAAGTAGGCGTTCACATCGATGTCTGATTGGGTGGATTCGACGCTGTCGACGGAGATGCCGTCATGATCCATCAGCGTGACCGTGAAGGTCTCGGGAAGTGCGGTACAGATTGCTGTTAAACTTTCTTTGAAGCCCATGGCTGCTCACGCTCCGTCCGGTGAATGCTCACCCTAGACAGTAGCTCGGTCAAGATTTCCGACTTGCGATGGTTCTGGCGCTGCTCGAGCGCTTGCAGCACCGCTATGGCGGAACCTTGGTGACCTTGTTTGGCGTAGAGCGAAGCGAGCGTGGGCGAGATAAGCGTTTCTGGCACCGTCATCGTGCTGAGAATTCTACGCAGGTGACCATATATGGTCAATGACAAAGCGACTGAAAGCGCGATGGCGACGCATTATTTTTGCCCTAGCCACGCACCAGGCCGTGCGGCGCGACTCGTAAGCGTTCGCATTGGCCGCCGCGTGCGCTGATGGCGCTCATTGCGGCGTGCAGGGTCGCCTCATCCGCTGCGCTCACGATGGAGACGTCGCCGCCTCCTGCTCCCGCAGGTTTTGATGCGGCGCCGAGCTTGTCGCAGAGCGCTGAGATCTCGCGTTGATACGGCGTGACGATTTGGGTGTCTGACGCGTCACCAAATTTTTCGAGCGCCGTTGTTGCTGCGCGCACGAGCGAAACCCAGCCGTTTGCATCATGCTCCTGCGCCGCGCGTTGCGCGCGTTCTGCGAGCAGTCCCAATGTGGCCATGTGCGCCTGGTACACCGGGAGATTGGCTGCTTTGAGCTTCTTCACGTTCGAGATGAAATGCGGCGTCGAAGCGGACTCGGGATGAAACAATACCGCCGTTGGTGGCACCCAATCGACGCGCGACACGGCTTCGCCACGCAAACACGCAAGCCCGCCCAGCAAAGACGCCGCAATATCGCCGCCGCTGCCGGCAGTGCCTTGCGCTTTGTTGTGCCACGCTCTGCACGCCGCAAAAGCTTTGGCAGGATCGCCGGAATGAAATGCGCCGTAGGTGGCAACCGTCACCGCTGCGCTAGAGCCAAAGCCGAGCTTGCGATCGCCGTCGAACAACGGGCTCGAATCGATCTCGAGCGAGCCGCCGCTGATCGACGCGCCGAGCTCCCGCGCTGCGAGCACGCCAGCGATGACTCGCGACGCTGGGCCGGTTGCTTCGAGTGTGGCGAGCGGAAGGTCGATTGGCGATTTGAAAAACGATCCACTGACTCGCAATACTGACGTTGTGTCCGCAGCGAAACGGACGGTGACGCGGCGATCGACCGCAGCGATCAACGCGAGGTGGCCTTCGAGCACGGCGTACTCGCCGAACAAAAACAACTTTCCCGGTGCGCTTGCGGTGATCACAAATTCAAATGCTCCGTGATGCCAAGACGTTCGAGCTCGACGAACGCGTAGTCCAACAACACAAAATCGCGAATGCGTTCGTTGTACGCCGCCAGCGTCGCGTCAATCATCGTTTTGACGCGAGGTTCTGACGTGCTCTGAACGATGTCGAAAGACGGGCAGCGTGGGCTGTAGAACAATTCTTTTGCGTCCAAATCGAGCGCGTAGGGAAAACGCGCGCACGACGTTGGCCAGGCCGGATAAATCGAGCACCTGTTGTTTGCATCGAGCGCCATACAGCGTTCGCGGTCGTCCTGCGCAAGTACCGGAAAGACTTTGAATGAGTCACTCGCGGCAAACCGTGCGCGCGCTTTACTCGTCACTAGGTCAGCGTCCGAAAATTTGGGTTTTTCTTTTTTGATCAAATCCGTACGGCCAATGTCCATGAGTGTCGTAATGTCGACGAGCCGTAGCGACACCGTGTTGCGTTTGCCAATGCAGCAGTTGTTCGTGCACGCGCTGCATTTAGACACGCCGTATTGTGGACCCTGCAGATTCACGTCGCCACGTGCGAGCGGCTCTAGGTTCACCCGGCGAGAGAGCTTGGCATAGCGCAGCAAATTCGGCGGCAACCACAGCGGCCTTCGCGTGGTCTGTTGCCAAAGCGCTTCGAGCGCGCTGCGTTTGGGTCCAAAGGGCACGCCAAGCTCACGAACGATAGGCGTTGTGCACGAGCAGGTCCTGCACGTCGATGAGGCCAACGGCGCGGCCCGCGTCATCGACGACTGGCATGTTGTCGATGTGGTGTTCGCGCAGCAAACGCTCGGCATCTTCTACGAGTGCGGAGTCTCGCACGGTGACCGGATTTTTAGTCATCACGTCGCGTACGGCGATCTTGTTGCTGAAGGTTCCGTTCTCGAGCAAACGGCGCAGGTCTCCATCTGTGAAGACGCCGACGAGCTTTCCTTTTTTGTCGATGACGGACGCAGCACCTGGGCGCCCGGCTGTTTGTGTCATCGCAGCTAATACTTTCACGAGCGGCAAGTGATCTTGCACGACGGGGTTGGCAGTGCCTTCGCGCATCACTTCGCTGACGCGCATGAGACGCAAACCCAAGCGGCCCGAGGGATGAAAACGCGCAAACTCGGCGCGGCCAAAACCACGGCGCGAGAACAATGTCATGGCGAGCGCGTCACCGAGCACGAGCATGGCGGTGGTCGAAGCCGTGGGTACGAGCCCAATGGGCGACGCTTCCACGATGTTGCCAATGAACAACACCACGTCAGCAGCACGAGCGAGTGTTGATTTCGCGTTCCCCGTGATCGCAATGACCGGGATCCCAAGTCGCTTGAGCGGCCGAAGCAAGCGGATCATCTCCTCTGTCTCGCCACTGTTCGACAACCCAACGATCACATCACCACGCGCGAGACGCCCGAGATCCCCGTGCAATGCCTCTGCTGGATGCAGATACAAAGAAGGACAACCCGTAGAGGCAAGCGTCGCCGACAGCTTTTGCGCGATGAAGCCACTCTTGCCCATGCCGCAGAGCACCACGCGGCCCGTGCATTTATCGAGCAGGTCACATGCGTCGACGAAGCGTTCGTCTAGGTGCTCGAGCAGCCCCAGGACGCTTTTCGCTTCTACTGAGATCACCTCTCGTGCTTGCTGCACGTCAGGGTGGACTTTTTTGGGTTTTGGCTTGGGCGTCACAGGGGCGGCACTACTGCGAAAATCGAAAAGGGACCAGGTAGGGGTGCGCTCTTTATGCCCTAGCTCGGTGCGTAGGGAGTTCGCCGCTTTGCGTAAAAAGGTGCGTACGGGACTTCGCACTTCCGGGGTTTTATACACCCACGCTGACAGTGTTGCCCTAGGTCATCTGTCCTAAGTGGTTGAAATGGTTCAAATCGAATTTCGAGACGCAGTGCGTCGTGAGCTGGCACACGAAATGCTAAAGGAGAGGCACTTCGGACGATCGTGTCATAGCGGTTGTTTGAAGTACGCAAAGTTTGCATACCGGAGATAGAACAAAGTATATGTACAAGACGCTCGACGATGTTCTCACCCAACGCAGCCCAGAACGCAGTAAAGATATCGTCCTTCCTTACGCACCCGTTGCGACT
>JBIKMD010000413.1:0-5044 GCA_044359465.1 Myxococcota bacterium | reverse complement strand
CTCATTGGTCGTTTCCAACTCCTCGAGCATGGCTTGCATCTGCGCGCGTGTTTGGCGCAGCTCGTCTTCCATCTGTTGGAAGCGCGCACGCAGCGCTCCGTCTAGTGCCTGTGGCTGCTGCGTTGCTGATGCGGTCGTTTGGGTGTCAAAGAAGCTCACCAGATAACGGTGCGTATCGCTGCCTCCAATCGGTTCGGCCGCCACATCCAAGGTCACAACTCCAGTGGCGCTATGGGCTTGTACACCGTGCACCAGAACACGTTCTTGTCTGCGCGCGGCATCTGCCAAAGCTGATGCGACAGCGATCTTTAGGTCGCCTTCGCACATGGAAACGATATCGAGCGTGGTGCGGCCTTGGGCCGGGCGAAGGTAGCGATTGGCATGGCCAAAGATGTGTAGTTGCTCGCGCTGTTCGTTGACCAGGATCGAGGCCGGCACGAAACGAGCGAGCAGCTGTTCGTAGGTGTTCATCAGCCGCTCGTCAGTAGGGCTGACGCGGCGCATTCCGGGTAGCGTGCGCTGAGGAGCGAGCAATTTGTAAGGAGAGGGCGGCACACGTCCCACTTTGCGCGAGACGTGAACCGCACGGTCAATCGTTTCGAAAGACGCCTCCATGGTCCCTACGGTTTCGCTTTGGCCAAGCAGCAGCATGCCGTCTGGTCGAAGGGAAAAGTGGAAGGTCGTGAGCGCTTGGTTTTGAGCGTCGGGTGAAAGATAGATGAGCACGTTTCGACAACTGACCAGATCGATTCTGTTGAACGGAACGTCGCTGAGGAAATTGTGCACTGAGAACAGAACGCTCTTGCGAAGCTCCGATGAGACTCGGAAGCGGCCGCCAAGCTCTGGCGTGAAGAAGCGCTTCCGTAGCGGAGTTGGTACAGGGGTCAAATCTTGTTCGGTATAGAAGCCTTCGCTCGCGGCGCGCAGCGATTCCGAATGTGCATCGGTTGCAAACACGCGAAGCGCGCGTTGGTTGCCTTGGCGTTCGATTTCCAAAAGCAAAAGCATGGCGATCGAGTACGCCTCTTCACCGGAGGCGCACGCGGCCACCCAGACGCGGAGCTCTTCGCCTGCGGGTGTTTTGCGAACAAGCTCGGGAATCAGGTCATCACGGAGTGATGCGAACACGTCTTCGTCGCGAAAGAAGCTCGTGACGGAAATCAGCAGGTCGCGAAATAGGTGATCGAGCTCTGCCTCTTCGTGGTCGCAGAGGGCAACGTAGTCTGCGAGGCTGGCGCAAGCTCTCGCCTCCATGCGGCGAAAAATCCGGCGTAGCGTGGTCGTCGTTTTGTAGGCAGAGAAATCCACGACATGCCGCCGTTTGATGCGCTCGAATAGGCCCGGTGTTTGGGCGGCTGTGTCGCTTGCCTCATTGACTGGGGATTTTGCGCTCGGGTCGAGGACGTATTGCAGCAGATGTGAAGCCAAATCTTTTGGCGACAGCACCGCATCCGCTAAACCAGTAGCGATGGCCGACCGCGGCATGCCGTCGAACTTGGCGCTTTCACGACTCTGAACGAAAACAGCGCCCCCTGCGGCCTGCACGGCAGCGATGCCTGTGCTGCCGTCGGAGCCGGTGCCGGACAAAACGATCGCGACGGCGCGAGGGCCAAAGGCCTCCGCAAGCGAGACGAAGAAGCGGGAAATTGGCAGGTGGACGTGCGTGTCTGCCATGCGCTCGACGAGCACGAGTTTGTTGTCCGCGACTACCATCTCTTTACTGGGTGGCAGGAGATAGATGCAGTTTTTTGCGATGGACGTTGGCTGCTGCACTTTGACCACCGTCAGCGGCGTCAGTCTTGTGAGCAGCTCGTCCATGACGCTCTTAAAATCCGGCGAGAGGTGCTGAACGACCACGAACGCCAAACCGCAATCTGCTGGAATGTGCTCGAAGAATTGGCGAAGCGCATCGAGCCCGCCGGCGGAGGCTCCTAGGCCGACAATGTATGCGGGATGTGCTTCAGGTGTCATGTTCGGTACTGCTGCCATTCTAACACTTGAGTAGCGCAACCTGGGGCTGGATTCTAGATGAACAGGAGACACGAGGATTCATTGCTCAACTTCGTATCTGTCAAATCTCTCCATAACCAAGCGTAGCCGTGCGCTCGTTGTTACGTCCGGTCGTGTCTTTTAGCGACCTTCCGCGCTAAGCCGTAGGCGGTGAATGTTCGAACCCTCGCTTTGTCTTTGATCTTGGTTTCACTGAGCGCTTGCTCCACGTCGTATGCGACCACCGTGCTTCGCGCCGGCACCACCGTTCATAGCTTTCGCCGCCAGTACGCGAACACCCATGTCGTAGAGCAAGGTGGGAAGGCCTTCATGTTCGACTCGGGTCTCGAAGTGGACGCCCCCTCGCTTGCCGCTGACATGCGCCGCGTTGGAATCAACCCGGAAAGCTTAGGCGCCATCATTCTCTCGCATGGACATGCAGACCATGCAGGTGGTGCGGACTATTTCCGCCGGAATTTTGGCGTCTCAATCGTTGCCGGCGCAGGGGATCGTGAGATGCTGGCAGCGGGACATAACGATCGCCTCTGTCCAACCAATGCCGACGCGAGAAGTCGACTCCAGACAGACCAAACAGCGACCTATGCGCCGTACGCCGCCAATACCGTCGTCGAGGGGGAACAGGACTTAAAGCCGCTCACCGGCATCTCTGGGCGAATCCTTGCCGTGCCCGGACACACCGCTGGGTCCGTTGTCGTCATTTTGCCAGAAGCGGGTGCCGCGCTCGTTGGCGACCTTTTCCGCGGAGGGGTGATAGGCAGTGCGGCGGAGCTCCACTTTTACATGTGTGATCTCGACGGCAACCGACGCGCAATCCGCGCGCTAGTGGACGAGCAAGCGCCAACTGTGGACACCTTCTTCGTTGGACATTTTGGTCCGGTGTCTCGCGCGTCCGTCACAGCGCGTTTTCTTTCGTTTCAATAAAGTGATGTATTGCGAGCGCAAGGCAATTTGGCGATCCATTCTATGCACGGAGAGGTGAGGTTTGCGAACGCTCGCATGGAAACTGGCGGTAGTGGTGTGCTTCGTTGCAATGGTGGTGGCGAACGGACTCGCCAATGCGTTGCCGCTCAACGGCGTGACCACGGGCGCGGTTTCTGACGGTTATCCGATCTTCTTCGTGCCCGCGGGCTATGTGTTTTCCATCTGGGGCCTCATTTACTTGGGGCTGCTGGCGCTCACCGTCACGCAGCTCTTCTCGGCCGTGGAGGCAGAGGTTTGCGCGCTGCGTCCGCTCTTTGCCTTCAGTAGCCTCGTCAATGGTGCGTGGATCTTTTCCTGGCACTACTACGAGCTCGCCCTCAGCGTGGTGCTCATGCTCACGCTGCTCGTGACGCTCATCGTACTGTATCGTCGCGTGCACAGTGCGCCGCGTCCACGCGGGCTCGTTCGCTGGACCGTTGTTATTCCTTTGAGCCTCTATGCCGCGTGGATCTGCGTTGCGACGATTCCCAACATTTCCGCGCTACTCTGGACGCTTGGTTGGACGGGTGCGCCGCTCTTAGGCTCCACCTGGGCCGCGATCATGATGGTAGTGGCCGCGCTGATCCTGGGCGCTCTGGCCATCACATCAGCTGATGCGATTCCTCCGCTGGTGCTCGCGTGGGCGCTCGTAGGAATCGTCGTAAAGTTTCCGGAGCAAATGCTCATGCGCGGTGTTGGGCTGGTGATGGTGGCTGTGATGCTTCTACTCGCCGCGTTTGTGGCTGTGCGTACGCGCGTGCAGCCTAATTGAGCGCGCTGAGCGGAACATTTTCCGTATGCTCACGCGCGTGCTCGAGCACGAAGTCCACAGACGGCTTGCACTCGGCAACCACGAAGATTTGATACGAGAAAAGCGTTTTGCTCACGCGAATCAGCGCCAAGTTCATCTCACTCAGCGCGCGCGCCGCTGCGTTGTTGCCAATGGCTTTAGCGAAGGGCGCCGGCACACCTTTTACTTCTTTGATCACAAAGCCGTGGTCGCTGAGCAGACGGTTTAAGCTGTTGAACGTGAACAGACGCGTGTGCGTGCGATCTAGAATACCCGCCTTGCCGTAGTTGAACTGCCCCGCGAGCAGCATCAGACGCTGCACGATAAACGCTA
Source organism: Myxococcota bacterium (assembly GCA_044359465.1). GTDB lineage: Bacteria > Myxococcota > JADLHZ01 > JADLHZ01 > JADLHZ01 > JADLHZ01. Next base: position 951 of record JBIKMD010000413.1, on the reverse strand, counting down.
CGTTGGGCGTTGTTAGCACCAGCGTACGCGGCGAGAAGTCGAAGTGTTCACGTAGATCTGCCAAAAAGCGTTCGGGATCCCGCAAATGCTCAATGACGTCGAGTAGCAGCAGATGATCCGCGCCTTTTAGCGCCCCCTTAGGCAGTGGCAAGTCCAGGTCTCGCACAAGCACACGCACGCCGGCCCGCTGCAGATCGGGCTCGCAGTGATCGATCACAGTCACGTCGCAGCCCTTTTTCAGGAGGGCCTTGGCCATCCCGCCTGGGCCCGCGCCAATGTCGATGACCCGGCTCTCGTTAGGCACTGCGTCCAGCGCGTAAGTGTGGCTGCTCGCGTAGCCGAGCTTCAGCTCATAGTGGGCATTGCCAGTAGGTGCCGTGTCGAAGCGGCGCTGATAGAGCAGACCCACTCTGTGTAGTGAATTCTTTACAGTGGCGATGGCTACGTCACGCGCGTACGCGATCCCGTTCACGCGGCAGATCTCGTCACCGTAGTAAGTGGGGATGGGCATCTCCACGATTTTGGCTTTGGCATTGGCGAGCTGAAGGATGATCTCGGTGTCAAAGTGGAAGTCATTGGTGTTCAGCTGCAAAGGAAGACGCGCGAGTGTGGCCACACGGTAGAGGCGATAGCCACTGTGGAACTCTGACAAACCCAGGCCGGTCAGGGCGTTCTGAAACCGCGTGAGGATCTTGTTGCCCACATATTTATAGAGGGGCATGCCGCCTTTGAGCGCGGCGCGCGGTTCGATCATGCGGCTGCCGAACACGGCATCGGCCTCGCCCGAGGTCAGCGGCTGCAGCAGCATGGGTAGCGCCTCGGGGGCGTACTGCCCGTCGCCATGCACCATGGCTACGAAGTCGAAGCCCTCTTTGATGGCAAACGCGTAGCCAACCTTCTGATTGCCGCCGTAGCCCTGGTTCATGGCGTTTTTGAGGACGGTCATGGGTA
>JBIKMD010000411.1:0-5051 GCA_044359465.1 Myxococcota bacterium | reverse complement strand
GAGAGCCAAGGGATGGACGTCGTCCGCAAGACCGCTTTCTTCGCCACACGCGATACACTGAGTCCCTTGCTGGCGCGTGCTGCCGAGACGGTCTTGAGGCTGTTTGGCGCCACTCCTCACACGCTTTTTTCGCGCATGGATACGCTGGCCGGCACGACGACGCGCGGCATCGCGTATACCTACGAGAAGCTCGGACCAAACAGGTGTGAGCTGCAGGCGGATTGGGTCCAATGCGAAGGCCTACCCATCGCGCTCTTCGAATCGACGGCGGGCGGCTTGCTTGCTGTCTACTCGAGCTGCGGCGTGACAACGGGAAAGGTATCCGCGCCAACCCCAGTGCCAGGGGCTGTAGGACGGGCGGTGCGTTTCGAGTTGGAATGGTGAATGCGGCTGCCCTTGGTCGTCCTCTCCGTTTCAGCGGGAAACCGTAAGCGCTTCGCGCATTGACGCCGCGCAGTCGTCGATACTGCTGGCACTATGAGCATCAAAAAAATCGACGCTTTCTTTGCCGCACCGCGAGACATCCACGAGCTCGATGACGCCATCGGCTGGCGCTACTCGCCGCAGGAACGCGAGGCGCTGATCAAGCACCGAGATGCACTGAAAGCGCGCGCCATACCGAACGAAAAACTGCTCCTCGCGCAGGTCAACGACCGGATCGAGCGTCCCATTGAGACCCGCAGTCAGAAAGTAAAAGAGCTGTTGCTGTCCATCGCTGATGCGGTCGCTCCGATCATGCCGCTCGGTATGATCGCCGGCGGAATCGGCGGCTCCGTGTTCACCGAACACTCGCACCCCACAGTGCAACTCGGTGGGATACTCGGCGGCGCGGTGGTTGGCGGTTTGACGGCGGGCGCCACACTAGCGAGCGTGTTTGGCGCGATGTTCGCGCTTCATGCAGGCGCCGAAAAGCTGTTCGAGAAGTCAGAGTGATCAGGCTGCAGGGACAAGTCACGCTTTCTTCATAACAACCTCTCGGCTCACCACTCGTCGTCTTGCACCGAGGGCGCAACGCAGGCCCAGCGTCTATGGCCATGGACAGCTGGGGTACCTAGGACAGCCTGTGGCGCGCCACGCGATGGGACCAAGCAGACAATCGACGACGCGCAAAGTTGTAGCGCCAAGTAAGGCAGCAAAGTAGAAAGCCCAACATGCACACCGTTCTTTGCTTGTCGTTGACCGGCGCCGTGGTGGCAGACGAGCGCGTCTCCCAATGAACACCCGCTGGCGAGTCGAAAGCGAGCATTGTTGTGTGGACGTGCGCATGAAGACGTCGCGGCACTTGTTCGATGGACGTGACCCCGCTCCGTTTCGCGAACGTGCCCTCGACGAAGACGCCATCGAATATCTAGAAGAGTCTGCGGCAGAGCTGCCGACCAACGCACCAATGAAGCTGGTGTTTTGGATCTCCGAAGAACCTGAACCCCACCTCGCACCAGAGATCATCGTGCAGGCAATCATGGCGCACTTCACCCACGAGCAGGAGAAGCTTTCCCATCGCATGATCGATTACTTCAAGCGCGCCAAGATATTCATGCTCGTGGGGGTCTGTGCGCTTGCGGTTTTTCTGACGCTGTCCGAGCTCTCTGCTCGAGTCCAAGATCCGCATGTGCAGAAAATCCTACATGAAGGATTCGTGATCATGGGCTGGGTCGCGATGTGGCGCCCGCTCGAAGTCTGGCTTTACGATTGGTGGCCGCTTCTGCTCGAACGCCGCCGGCTAAAACGCATGTTGCGGGCGCCTGTCGAAGTGCATTTCTCGGCGGGACCGACGCGCTAGCGTAGCGGCGACCATCGGCGGAGCGTTCGCGGCGAAGCCGGAGACGAACCTAAATTCTTCGTGCGGGCACTCGGCTTACGGCATCATGATGGCGGCACAATTCTGGAGCCAAGGAGGACGGATGAAACGTTGGCAGCAGGCATTGACGCGTCGGAATTTTTTACAATTGAGCGCAGGTGCCGGGACGACCCTGCTGCTCGCAGGTTGCGAGCGAACCCCGCAGCCGCCAAAAACAGCAGCAGCCGTACCCGCAGCAGCGCCGGTCGCGCAGAAGACCCTGAGCGCGAGCGAGTTCATGCAGGCCTATGGCCCCATCGATCGTACGCTTGGTGAAAGCTCAGAGCGCAGCTTCTACGGAGATCGTAACGAGCGCCCGCACGGCATTTTGTGGAACCGTGCAGGGTACCTCGCGAGCAAGAAGGTAGAAGGACCAGACGAGGAAACCGCACTTGTCATCTTAGGCGGCGGGATGTCTGGCCTGTTCAGCGCGTTTCGCCTCCGCGCGCACAAGCCCATTGTACTCGAACAGGCTGCGCGTTTTGGGGGCAATGCCAAAGGGCAATCATGGCGCGGGATCGACTATTCGATCGGTGCTGCATACCTCGACGCACCGCACGCGGGCTCACCCATGGCAGAGTACTTCCGCGACCTTGGGCTCGACGACTTGCTCGTTCAGCGCAGCACCCCAGACCCCGTCGAAGTACAAGGTAAGCTCTACCCCAAATTTTGGGAGGGCGAGAGCGAGCCTAAGTTCAAAGACAAATACCTCAAGATGAGCCGCTTCTTTGCGAGCCTAGTCGCCGAAAAAGAACGCGCATTTCCGTTCATTCCCTCGCTAGAGGAGAAGCACTTGGCGTCGGTGCGCCACTACGACACGTTCACCTTGCGCGACCTGCTCGACAAGGTCACCTCTGGTCTGCCGAAACAACTCGCCATCGCGCTCGAGCACTACTGCTGGTCCACCTACGCTGCCTCATCTACTGAGCTGAGCGCGGCCGCCGGGCTAAATTTTCTCGCCCAAGAGGTGGAGCCGATCCGAGTGGGAGCCGGCGGCAACGCCAAAGTCGGGGAGCGCCTCCTTGAACGACTGCTCACGACGCTGCCGCAAGGGAATCTGCGCGCGAAATGCATTGGCGTACAAGTGAAGGTCGAAGGCGATCGTGTTGTCGTGCTGTATGAAGACGGCGAAGGAAAGCTGCGGCGGATTCGCGCCAAAGCTGCCATCCTTGCGTGTCCAAAGTTTGCGGTGGGCAAGATGCTCGACGGCATTGAGCCTGAGCGGGCGCAAGCGATCTCAGAGCTTCGCTTTCGCTCCTACATGACTGCGAGCGTGCTCGTGAACAAGCCGATGCCTCGCGGTATCTTCGACTTGTTCATGCTCGGTCGCGCCACGACGGATCCCAACAACGCGCGCAAGTCACAAGAAGAGATGAACGGCACGGATCTGATCTTCGCCAACTTTGCAGCGGAGCGGGCCGCCAAAGACGCGGCTGCGAACGTCCTCACTTTCTATCGCTCTTTTCCCTATGATGGTGCGCGAGCGGAGCTCATTGGCCCAGGTGCATACGAGCAAAACAGGAAGCGCTTCGAGGAGCAGATCGCCAGAGATATTCTGCCGCTGCTCGCGCTTGAGCAGCGCAACATCGTAGATATTCGACTGAGCCTCTGGGGCCATGCGTTGCCGCTCGCCAAACAAGGAATCTATAGTGGCGACGTCGTGCCTCGCTTGAGAAAACCGTTTTCTTCGCGGGTGTTTTTCGTCGAGCAGGACAATTGGGCCTATCCGTCTACTCAAACCGGCGCCACCGATGTTGCGCTTCAGCAAGCAGAGATCGAACGCGTGCTCACTTAAGGGATGTGGGTGAGTAGCTCGCACTCGCAACAATGAACACAAGACACTGTAAACACTAGCAAAAATCATCCTCACCAGCCACCACATCAACACCAAAGCCCCTGAGCCATTGAGCGTGCTTTAGTGCGCCCGAGATCCAAGTGAGGCGCAGAAACGTAGCGAGGGTGTGGGTTGCTCGTTACATTCGGTTTCGATGGTGGAACCACAAAGCGATAGCGCTGGGTTGCTCGCGCGGGTGGCGCTGCAAGATAGGCGTGCGCTCGAGCAGCTCTACGAGCGCCATGCGGGCACCGCGCTCGCCATCGCCAAACGGCTCGTTGGCCGCATCAGTGAAGCCGAAGATGTCGTGCAAGAAGCCTTCGTCGAGATCTGGCGCCGCGCTGATCACTACGATGCGCGGCGCGGCACCGGCGAAGCGTGGATCTTTGGCATCGTTAGAAACCGCGCGATCGACAAACTTCGGCACCGTACGGTGGTGCTTCGCGTCGTGGGTGATGCGGGCCGCGAGCAACTCGCGCGTGAGCAAGCGACAGTCACACCGCTAGAAGAAGCGTCGCAGCGCCAGGCCCGTCTCGCCGTAGTACAAGCGCTGCAGGACCTCCCGGCCGAACAACGCGCGTCGCTCGAGCTCGCGTACTATGAAGGACTGTCGCACTCGGAAATCGCGCAGCGCACCGGTGAACCATTGGGCACGGTGAAGACGCGCATCCGCAGCGCCATGGAGAAGCTGAGCAAGCTACTGAGGTCGCACGCATGAACTGCGAAGAATTCAAAGCCATCGCAGCATCGTTCGTTTTGTCTGCGTGTGATCCTAAAGAGCAAGAAGCGGCAGAAGCGCACCTGCGCGAGAGCAAACACGACGGCTGCTTTGAGGCCCTCAGTGCGGCAAACGAAGCGGTCGTGACGCTGTCCCGTTTGGATCCAGCCATTCGGCCTTCGCGTCAGCTCTGGGATCGCATCTCGCAAAGTATCGATGGCACAGACGCTGCGCCAGCTGCTGGTCAAAGCCAAAAGCGCGCTTCCTCGCTCGCCTATTCGGGTTGGGCGGTGGCGGCAGGGCTCGCGCTTGCGCTCGGCGTGACGTTCAACACGGCGAGCACGCGCAGCGCGCAAGACAAACAAGCGCTCACCTCGATGACCGACTCGCTCGTCACTGAGCGCGCCACCTGCGCCAAGAACATCCTCGACTATAAACGTGACCTGCAGATGCAGCAAAAGGCCTTGGACATGCTCATGGCCGAAGCAGAGATGCTGCCGCTCGTCGCGCAAGCGAACGCGGTGGGCAACGTGCACGCGCTTGTGGGCGAAGACAAACACGTCATGGTGATCGCGCACGGCATGAAAGCGCAACCGGACCAAGACTACGCACTGTGGGTCATCCGCGGCGAGAAAAAGATGGCCGCCGGTTTGATGAAGCCA
>JBIKMD010000412.1:0-5051 GCA_044359465.1 Myxococcota bacterium | reverse complement strand
GAATTGTTTGGCCTTGCGCTCGCCGAGCGTGGTTTTTTGGCCCATCTCCTCGAGGTTCGCTTCTTGGGCGATGAGCTCAACCTTGTCATAACCCGCGGTCTTGAATTGACCGAGGATGGTGTCGCTCATGCCACGCAGCGCCATGAGGCGTTTGTCTTCGGTGGCGGCGAGTACTTGCGTGAGTTGTTTGGCCACGCGGGTGCGGCGGTCTTGCAGCTCGGCGTCCGACTTGAGCTTGTGGTCGCGTTCTTCTTCTTCGGACGCGACTTGTTTGGCCGAGGCAAGAATACGGTCGACCATTTCTTCGCTGATGCCCGGAATCTGAATGAGCGAGTCACGTGGCTCATCGGCCAGGGTCTTCGCGCTACGGATGCCGTGATTGTACAGCGTTTGCAGCGTGAACTCGTTGCAGCCATCGACCTTCGAGAGCGAAGCCCAGGCGCGCTCTTTGATGTCTTTGATCTTCGACTCGCTGTGAATGTCGAGGCGCCAGCCGGTGAGCTGCGCAGCGAGACGCACGTTTTGACCACGGCGACCGATCGCGAGCGACAGTTGGTCATCGGGAACGATGATTTCCATGGTGTGCGCCGATTCGTCGATGAGCACGCGGCTCACTTCTGCTGGCGCGAGTGCGTTACAAACGAAACGCGCGGGATCTTCGTCCCACGGAATGATGTCGATCTTCTCGCCGCGCAATTCTTGCACGACGGTTTGAACGCGCGAGCCCTTCATGCCGACGCACGCGCCTACTGGATCCACATCGCGATCACGCGAAGCAACGGCGATCTTCGCGCGGCTGCCTGGCTCGCGGGCTGCGGCTTCAATCTTGACGATGCCTTCGGCGATCTCTGGCACTTCCAGCTCGAACAGCTTCATCAGCATGCCCGGATTGGTACGCGAGAGAATGATCTGCGGACCTTTGGTGTGGCGCTGAATGTCGATGACGTACGCCTGAATCGAGTCGTTCGTGCGGTACATCTCGCGCGGCACTTGCTCACGCTGTGGAAGCACGCCTTCGACGCTGCCCAAATCAACAATGATATTGCCGCGCTCGAAACGACGGCACACGCCGCGAATCAGCTCGCCTTTGCGATCTTTGTAACGCGAGAACACAGTGTCGCGCTCGACATCGCGCACGCGCTGCAAAATGACCTGCTTGGCAGTTTGCGCCGCAATGCGACCGAACGAGCGGCGGTGCGTCTTCAAGCGCAGCACGTCACCATAGGCTTCGTCTTGCTCGCGCGCCGCTTCTTCGTCTTCGTCGCGGTAGTAGATCTGAATGACCATTTCGTCGCCGTCTTCAGCTTCGATGCCGCGCTTGGTGGCAGCTTCGACGCTGATTTCATTGACCGGATCTTGGAGATCTTTGACGACGCGGATGGTCTGCATCACTTCGACCACGCCGGTCTCTTCATTGAAGTGTGCTTCGAGCGCGCGGTCTGCACCGAACGCTTTGCGCGCGGCCGCCAAGATCGCTTCTTCGAGCGTAGCAATGAGAACAGAAGGCTCAATGCCTTTTTCTTTGCCAACCTGCTCGATAATCGTCGTCAGAGTCGCTTCCATCTTATCTCCCTGGTGTGACCGCAGGTCACCCCTCGTATCTGGTGTGCCCGAAGGTCACCCCTCGTAACACTGGCTACTCACGAGCCGCTATGCGCCTTCAATGCTGCCGCCACGTCATAAATTACATTCGCCGCACGCACATCGGTGAGCGCCACCGCGTGCATGCTGCCCACCTGATTCTTGATCTGGATGGACGCTTCATCAGCCGCCACGAGCTTGCCGCGAAGCTTCTGCAGCTTACCACCGGGGCGTGCTACTTTCAGCTGAACTTCCTCGCCAATCGCCTTCTTGAAATGGGCCGCTTTGCGCAGCGGCCGGTTCAAGCCAGGCGAGCTTACTTCCAAGGTATAATTGCTCTTAATGGGGTCTTCTGCGTCGAGCAGCTCGGAAAATGCGCGCGAAAACTCAGCACATTTATCAAGCGAAACGCCGTCCTTCGAATCTAGATACACGCGGACGATGCCGTTTTTGGCGGCATGAGCTTCGAGCTCGACAATCTCATAGCCTTGCTTGACCACCATTGGTTCGAGCAACGCCCATATTTTGTCCGCAAGAGAGCGGTCCATGTAACCCCATACCGCCGCTGTCTAAAACCAAAAAAAAAGGGCCCCAAAGGGCCCACGCACTGAATCTGCCAGCGGTAACCGCGGCGGGCCGTAGCGCAGAAGTGGGTCGATCGTCAAGGAAATGCGTGCTAATCCAACCGGATGCGCGTTGCCTGCGTCCAGCTCTGTTCGAAGCAAAATGTGGCTCAAAACTTGGAGACCGCCGCTGGTTTGGTGGAGCGCGCCGTTGAACAAGGGGCTGCGCTCGTCACGCTGCCTGAAAATTTCGCTTACCTTGGTGCGTCTGACGACAGGCTTGCGGTTGCCGAGACCCTTCCTGCCGTGGGCCAAGGCGAGGGCACAGGACCCATCACCAAGTGGCTCAGCGCGATCGCCAAACTCCATGCCGTCCACATCGTTGCCTCTGGGCTTCCAGAAAAAGGACCAGACGCGGCGCACACTTACAACACCTCGGCTTATTATGGACCGGACGGCACGCTGCGTGCGGCGTATCGCAAAATCCACCTTTTTGACGTCGACTTACCAGACGGAACCTTGCTCAAGGAGTCCGCCACCGTCACGCCAGGCACCACGCCCGTGGTCGTGGAGACGCCGTTTGGAGCCATGGGCCTGAGCGTCTGTTACGACGTGCGCTTCCCTGAGTTGTTCCGCGTGATGAGCGCACGCGGCATGGACTTCTGCGTCCTTGGTGCCGCTTTCACGTTGCACACTGGGCGTGACCACTGGCTCACCTTGCTCAAGGCCCGCGCTATCGAGAACCAGTGTTATGTCATTGCGCCCGCACAGTGGGGCAAACATAATGAGCGCCGCGTGACCTTTGGCCGCAGTGTGATCATTGACCCTTGGGGCACCGAGCTTGCCATTGCGCCGGATCGCGAAGGTGTGATCACCGCTGAGCTGGACTTCGAGGCGATGCGCAAGATTCGCCGCGATCTACCCGCGCTCACACATCGCAAGCTGTGATGACCATCCTCATCATGGCCGTGGGCCTGGCAATGGACGCTACCGCAGTCGCGGCTGCGCGTGCCTTGGCAGCCAGCAGAATCACGGCGCGCGATGTGCTGCTCGTTGGCCTGTGTTTTGGCGGTTTCCAAGCGCTCATGCCATTGCTGGGGTCGCTCATTGGAACGCAGCTTGGCACCTGGGTTGCTGCCTGGGACCACTGGGTTGTTTTTGCCGTTCTGTTTGCGCTTGGCAGCAAGATGCTGTGGGACGCCCGCCAGAAGGACAGCGAACGCGAAGCGATTGCTAACCCTTTCGAGTGGCGCGTCATCTTGGTGCTTGGCGTCGCGACGAGCCTCGACGCCTTTGCCGTTGGGATCACCCTGCCGCTCTCGCGCACGCCCATCGCGCCGGCCGTGATCACGATTGGCATCGTCACGACACTTCTCAGTGGACTAGCTGTGCTGCTCGGCGGCCGCTTGAGTGAACGCGTGAGCACCCGGCTGGACGTGTTTGGCGGCCTCATCTTAATCGGGATTGGCTTTGAAGTGCTCGTCGAACATCTCTCCATTTGAACTACCATTCTGACTTTGCGGACGGAACCTAGTTTTTGCGCTTTTTTCTGTTAGGTGTTCGCGATGGCATTTGACCCGTTCGCACCTTCGAAGATGGATGGACCCTTTTGGACCCTTTGGACTTGGGTTGCCATCCCCATTTGTACGGCGATCGCAATCTGGAAGTATTCATTCGCGACGATCAACTGGGGAATCGCACTCGCCTCGTTCTACCTGATGACAGTCGGCGTTTCGCTCGGCTTTCATAGGTATTTCTCACACCACGCGTTCAAGACATCCCGCGGCATGCAGTTCATCATGGGCGCTCTCGGCACCTTGTCTGGACAAACCGGGCCCATTTCGTGGGCGCTGCTGCACAAGGACCACCACCGTCATTGTGAGACGGAGAAAGACCCCCATGCGACCGCTGTCAGTTTCTTGCACGCGCACGGCTTTTTCTTGTGGAACCATGCGCAGCCGCGCGTAACGAACTTTAGCGTCTCCGAGTGGGCAAAGTATCCGGAGATCGTCTTCCTCGAACGCGGCGCGCCGCTCATCCACTACGCCGGCGGCGCGGTTGTTGGACTGCTCTCGGGCTTTCAGGGACTCGTCTGGTACTGGATGGTGCCTACGTGGCTTTGCTGGAACGCGACCATGTTGATCAACTCGTTTGCGCACCGCTACGGAAGCTTTGACTACCGCGACTTCCACACGCCGCAGGTGTGCAACTCGACGAATCTTTGGTGGGGTTTCATCTTCATCTTGGGAGACAACTGGCACAACAACCACCACGCCTACCCAAATGCGGCATACCACGGCTGGAAGTGGTGGCAGATTGACCCGAATCGCTACATTTTGTGGACCATGACGAAGCTGCGTCTCGTTTGGGATCCCATCATGCCGAGCCCCAAAGTGCTAGCCAAAGCCAAGATTCAACCGGGTGATGCCTTACCGCCCGGCCTCTCGAAAGCGATTTACGCCCGGCACGCGCGCGAGCTCGAGCGCGCCAAAAAGCCTGTTGGTGAGCTCGCGTAAGTCGCTAGCCGAGGCGACGTGGAAAAGAGACAGGCGATTCTCTTTTCGTTCACATCAACCTAAGCGATTCGGCGCCGGCGCACACGCCACAACACGAGCGCCGCAGCCACCATGCTAATCTCGAGCGCGCTCGCCCCAGAAAGCTCGCCACATTCGCAGCCTCGCTCCACGATGCCGCACGCCGACGGCAGCGGCTGCCCCGTCGGTTTGCATGCAGCTTTACCTCCGCCAATATCTGCGCATTCGGTCCCATCTGGGCACACGCTGCGATTCGACAGATCGCAGTAGTTCGTACAAGTTTGCACTTCGCCAAACTTGAGGCACTGCGCCGTGTCGCATTCGATGTTGGCCGTGCATGCTTCGCCGGTACGTTTGAGACAGCGTCCACCGT
>JBIKMD010000005.1:0-16799 GCA_044359465.1 Myxococcota bacterium | reverse complement strand
GTCCGAGCCTGTTTTTTGTGAAGACCGAAGACAAGCTCGACCTCGACATCGATCTCACGATCTCGGAGTAAACCGGGCTCATACCCCGGTTTGAGTTTCAGTTCAGTTCGAACAATGCAGAGGCAGGCCCTGAAATGTCCGCTCAGAATCGCCGCGAATTCCTAGTTACGCTCGCCGCTGGCACCACCGCCGTCGCCAGCACTTGTCTGCTCGGCACAGGGTGCGGTGTCGATGTGCCGCCATCGGCGGCGGGACCAGACGTCGACACCGCGGGTCAGGTCAAATTCCAACCTGGCACGTTCAGCCAAGTAGACAAAGTCGGGGGCGCGGTGATGCTCAACGTCGCGGGTTTGCCCCAGCCTGTGTTGCTCATCAGGCTCAGCGAAGGTGAATACAAAGCCACGAGCGGCCTGTGCACGCATGTCGCTTGCCCCGTCGGCTATGACAAAGTCGCCAAGGTCATTGAATGTCCGTGCCACCGCGCCCAGTTTGCGCTCGACGGCCGCGTGCTGCGTAAGCCCGCGATTTCGCCGCTGTCTTCGTATCCGGTGCGCACGGACCTCGTCACTGGCGAGCTCGTCATCGACACCCGCGGCGCAGATGTGCCTGCGCTCGTCGATGGGAAAGTCGAGTTCCCTGTGGCCCGATTCTTCGAGCTCGAAGACGTTGATGGCACTTTTGCGTTCACGCCTACCGGCATGAGCGAGCCTATTATCGTGCTGCGTTATGAATCTGCGCGCATCTTCGCCTTTGACGCATACAGCACCGCAGCGCGTTGCGTCGTCGAATATTCTGCCGACCGGCGCCGCTTGGTAGACCCCTGCACTGGCTCGGAATTCGACATAGACGGCACCGTGAGAAACGGACCGGCCAAAACAGCTTTAAAACGGTACGCGACGAGCTTCGATGGGAAGACGATAACCATTACCGTCGCATGAGACTCATCTCCGCACTTTTGGCGCTTTGCAGCATGTCTTGCGGCGCCGGCTCGCGTGCGGCGCCCTATGTTCCAAGCGGTTACGCTGAGACCGAATGTGGCTCGCTCGACACTGTTGCTCCCAATTTGCTCAAAGCCGTGAGGAGCGGTGGCTTCGACGGGCTCGCTGAGGTCATCCAGCAAGAGCTCATTCCGTCGAACACCCTACGCGTTGCACTCGGAGGCGTCCTCCGCCTCGCCAAAGCCGCGCCGCCGCCGCCTGGCCTGCTCGAACCACTCGGCAAGCTCATTGACAATAACGACGTCGAACCGGTGGTCACGCTTGTGCTGCGCGCACTGCAGTTTATTGCGGGCCGGTCCCCTGCGGTTGAAGCGCATTACCAGGTCACCACAGTGGTGGGACGTTTGATTGGCGAATGCGATCCCAAAGGTGTGCTCACCTTTGGCGAGGTGTTACTCAAGACGCGCCTGCCGCTCGGCTGCACTGTGGGAAGCCCTGGCTGTCAGCTCGGCACGATCGCCTTGCTGCGCCCCGTTCGTGACCTTCTGGCGGATCCGGCGATGAGAGAGCTGGTCAGCTCATTGGCCATCGAGTCCATCCCAGAGGACTCGTTCGTCGCGCTCGCAAACCTGATCGTTTCTACACTGAAGAGCCCATCGTTCCAGTTCACGGAGGTGCGCGCCGTCATCCAGCAAAACGTGTATCCGCTGATAAAAAGTGCGCCGCTCAAGACCAAGCTCGACGTGGTGCTCGACGTGCTCGAGCAACTCACGAAACCCGAGGTGGGCCTTCAAGACTCCCTGCGCGAAACCTTGAGCTGCGTCACGGTGAAGGATCCCAACAGCGAGATCGTACGTATGGCCTACGCGCTCATTGTGCAGCCAGAGTTCCAGTTCGCGGAGCTCCTCACTGCTGCCGCGTCCACGGAAGACATCGACCCCGATGAACGCGTGGCGCAGTGGCTTTCGAAAGTGATTGGACTGCTCAAATCGGACCGCGCGCTCAACAACGCGCTCATCGGTGTTGGTGTGCAACTGCTGCAGGAGAAGAACGCGCAGCGTGTGATTCCCGGCCTGCTAGACATCGCGAGCTCTGGTGTCTTCAACGATCTACAAAAGAATCTCGAGCAGGCCTTCGACACATGCTCGAAGGAAGCGATTCCATGAAACGTCTAGAAGCCCCTTTCGATCGCTGCGTTTCAAGGGGCCTTCTCCTCACGCTGACGCTCACAATCGTGAGCTATAGCGCGCGCGCAGAAGCCAACTACTTCGATCTATTTGGAACGGGCGGACGTAGCTCGGCCATGGGCGGAGCCATGACTGCGGCTGCAGACGATTGGACGGCCACCTACTACAACCCAGCGTTGCTCACGCTCGAAACCACACCCACCTTCGGCTTTGGTTACTCGTTGATGGCGCCGGCGCTGACCATGGCCTTCGCCAATCCCACGCCAGCGTACGCGCCAAAACAAACGGCCTTTCAGAGCGGCATCATTGCAGGCGTCTCTTTGCCGATGCCCGGCAGACTCGGCGAGCGTTTGCACCTTGGCCTTGCAGCCTTTGTTCCCGTAGGGCCGTTCGTGCGCGTGCGCCTGAATGACTCAGCGACGCCGTACTTCTTTGCCTATGACCACGCGCCTTCCACCTTCACCATCTCGGCAGCGTTGGGCCTCAAGATTACCGAGTGGCTGCGTGTTGGCTTAGGCGTACACATCCTCGCCTCATTCGCTGGACCCGCCACCATGTCGCTCGACATCGTGAATGGCCGCTTCCCCGTGCGCGAGCTCGACTCAGAGCTGTTCATCGTACCTGCCCCCACGGCAGGTATCGCCATCACACCGCTGCCTGGCCTCAGCATTGGCGCGAGCTTCCGTTCTCAGATTGGCTTGGACGTGAAGCTGCCTGCGACCGTTCAAATCGACGGCCTGGACGCTGCACTGCAATTGCAGATCGAAGGCACCACGCAGTGGAGCCCGCACCAGATCAACTTTGGTGCCGCATACATGCTGCCCGTCATTCCGTTGCTGCTCACGGTTGATGCCACCTACTCGCTGTGGTCCCTCGCTCCCGATCAGTCGCTCAACGTGGTGCTCACGCTCGCAGGCGCAGACATCGACAAGCTCGGGCTCACAGGAGCGCTCGATGCGCCCACGCCGGGCAACGAACGACGCCTGCCAAAGAACTACTTTTCGAACACGCTCGCCGTGCGTGCTGGCGCTGAGTACCGCCCCATTGATTGGTTCGCGCTTCGTGCGGGCTACAACTTTCGTCCCACGCACGTGCCCATTCAGACGAGTGGCACCAATTTGTTAGACAACGACACGCACACGCTGAGCCTTGGCGTGGGCTTTCGTTTTCCGGATGTGTTCAAATTCTTCGAAGGGCGTTTTTCCGTGGACCTCACGGGTCAGCTCGGACTGATGCCACAACGGCAAAACATCAAAGACACGGCCGATGACTCCGTAGGAGATGTATCCGCAGGCGGCAACATCTTCAGCGCGTCGCTGCTGCTATCGTATCAATTCGGTCCGTAGTCGCTGCGGCCCGTGTCTCACACCTTGACGCCAAAGGTTGATTTTGGTGCCTGCAAGCTAACCACGGCACACGTGGGACTCGCGTCCAACTTCTGCTGCAACTCGTCACGCAGTTGGTCGCGGGTCTGGCGCATGTTCGTCTTGGCTTGTTTGTATGACTCGGGTTCTTTTGAAAACGCGTCCGAGGCCGAGTCTGCCGACGCTTCGAACAAGAACTTGAACAACGTCAACCCATAGAAGCCACCCGTACCCGCAGCGCCTACGCTTGCGCCAATGGCCATGAAGACCAATGCGATGATGGGTGCGAGGAGAAAGGCCAGCACGGCCAAAGCGCCCTGGCCAACCATTTTGAAGAATGAGGTCACTCGGCTGCCAGCCGTTGGCTCGTTGTTCTCCACTGCCTCGACCGCATGCTCGGCGAGCCGCTCGGCGATCTCGATCTGACCGAGTTTGGCGACGGATGCGGTGAACTCCATCTTGTCGACCATGGATTTTCCTGCCGACACGCAGCTCTTCGCTATGGGACCCTCGACTTTGGTCATCACGGCATCGTTGTTCGAGTTGAAGAGCTTCCAGAGATTGTCTGCATTGAACGTGGTTTTGGTTGCGGTGGTCATGATCTTCCTCCGCCTATGTCATCGTAAATTTCTGCCATTTGTCACTCACGCCAAGCTGCGCAGACGACCTTGACTACTTTGCTTGCCGCCGCGCGCCTTGGGAGCTTCGCGACAAACAACGATGGCACGAACGCTACAGCGTGAAGCCTAACCCGGCAAATGCGAGGTAATGTCACGTAAACGAACGCAATTGTGGCGCGTCTTGCGCGCATCTACGCCGCGCTTCGCGACGATACCGAAGGCATGCCTGTTTCACCCCTTACCGGGATGGTCGCTCCCGTCATTGTGACATCTGACATGGCTGCTCCCGTCGTGCCTAGCGCACCAAGCCTTGTCACACCTCTAGGGCCAAGCGCTCCGTCTTCTGGTCCCATGGCCGCGGTGCTCTCCTCGCCAATTCATGTGGTGGGTTCCGTCGAGCTGCCGCAGACGCATTACAACGTTGTTGGCGTGAAGCTCACACAAGCAGGAACGTCTTTCGACCTTCCGCGTGTCACCATTGGTGGCGTGGTGCCGAGCACTGACAAGCCGCTCAATGGCCCGATCAAGATCGAAGCACGTTCAGCGACCATCACCAGCATGGAGGTGCTCACCAAAGCGCCCGGTCCGCTCGACAACATGGACTACTTTCCAATCAACAAGACCTTTCGTGCCGGTGAAACCTTCGAGGTCGCGCTGCCGCCAAATCGTGCCGGCACCGGGCTCGATCAGGTCGAAGCCATGTGGACTGCGAGTTACTCGGTTCCAGACCCTTCAGGACGACGCTCAGACGAAGGAAAACCTTTCTATCTCGATGGCGTCTACGCAGATTTATTCATCGTGACGAATGGCGTCGAGACCAAAATCGATCGCACGAAGTTCGTTGATGCCAACGAGGTCGACAACTCGCACGACCTGCCCGGCCCGAAAGGTGACAAGCTTCGCGTGAAGTTCTTCTCGCGCAATCCCGCTGGCGACAACCATCCGATCACCTTTCAAGGGGTTCGCTTTCGCTACAAGAACGAAGCAGCCGTGGTGCATCGTCAAGACATCAATCGAACGTTGGCACCAAACGACAAGGTCGAGATCGACATTCCCGCAGCGCACGCCGGCAAAAAAGTAGGCCGAGTGGAGGTGCGCTGGACCGACATGTTGTCAGGCACCTGGACCAGACCAGGATACGCGCAAGGCACCTTGCTGCTCGACGGACAACGCGTAGGCAACCGCGAGAGTGTCCAGTCACCGGAGACACAAGCGTTTACCGGTTTGAACGGCGCCACACCGCGAAAAGTGGGCGTGCTGATTGAGGCCGATAGCGCTCGCATCGATTGGATTGCGGTGTACTTCGAATGAAAACGACGACACTAGTTCTCAAGGTCAAGCTCCAGCCGGTGGACCACGCTGCTGATGCGCCTGCTCCGGCAGAGAAGTCGCTGCAACCCAAAGACACTATCGAGTTACGTCGCGCGCTTGCTGCTGTGCCTTTTGCGCCACAAGTGCCTCCCACCACTTACGCACCACTTACGCACCACTTACGCACCACCCACGTCGCTGCCCACCGTGGCGGCATTGCGTGGCGCGCACCTGCTCGTTGCTACCGATCAAACGGGTCGCACAGCGTCCGTGCGCGTCGAAGAAGGTGACAACGAGCTAACGCTCTTCGAGCGACTCGGTCACATGATGACCGCGCTCGGTGTGGAAGAAACCGATACCGTCGGCATGCCGCTCGCTGATTCCGCGCGGCTCAATCCGACTCAACTCGCAGTCGTTCAGGATACCCGCGCACGCGCAGCCCACCGGTCTCACGCGGCTATGCCGAAGCTGCTCCAGAGGCTCAGCACGCTCGGACTCGACGCTGCAGCGTGTGAACGCATGCTCGATTATATGAAGCGAGCACCCATCACGGTCAACTTCAATCCAGACAAGTCATTGCAGCCCACACACGCGAATGCCTCCACGCTCGCCGTGGATCGCAGCCTGTTCACCATCGATGCTTATTTGGCCGATGGCTTCTATCGCAATCAATTCGAGACTCAGATCACGAGCGGCGCGAGCACAGGCTATTGGGGCGGCAGTCGTGACCAATGGGAACGCACCATCTTCATGGGCGGGTATCATGCCCATCCCCTCGTGCCGCAGGAGCGACCAAAATATGGCGCATCTAACGCGACAGGGCTCGTCGCGGGTCCAGCCGGCCAATACGGATCCTGCTACTTCGTCATGAAAGAGAGCGCTCGCGAACGTACGACCCTGACGCCACGAAACTCGTCTGGTTGCACTGCGGAGCAGGTGGGAACCTCAGATGCGTGCGCACATCTGCTGAGCGAGCTCAGTGCGGATGAGCTCAAACGCATCAACGAGATGTCCCAGGGAGGCGCCCTTCGCGACCAAAGGATCTGGACTTATATAGAAGCGCAAATTCACGGTCCGATTTCCTTTGCTGAAGACATCGCGGAGATCGTGATCCACACCAAATTCAAAACCACACCGTATGAGGCCAAGTTGCGTGAGCTCGCCGCGCGTTCGGGCGCAACGATCAAATGGCACGATGGCAAAGTGGTGATCGCAGACGTGACGCCATGAAGATTCTTGCCGTGACACTGCTCGATCCATCGGTCTCGACGAGCGATCAATTTTTCGTACAAACCGGCGAAGACGAAGTGATGCTCTATGAAGCGTTCGCCGACGGGCGAGTCATTGCCGTCATCAATGAGCCCGCGCCACTGCGCTACGTAACGGCAAGCATTGAGAAGTTCAACAACGGGTACCGCGTCGAGACCCCCGTGGCGATCGCATCGATCGACGAGCTACCAAAGTTTCTGAGAAGATTCGAAATCACGAGTGAAACGAGCTGCAGGCTAGTGAAGCCTTGAACGGAGCGTGCATGTGTCGAGGCATGCGAAACGCGATCGCCTACGCGCGAGCGGTTCGAAAATAGTTCACAAGAAAGAAAACGCCAAACACGCCGTCAAAAAGCACACCTTGGACCAAGAACAAGCTGTGATTTCCGCGCACGAACACCACCAACCAAAGCGCGGCAGCAATCGATTTCCCGGCCCCACCCAAAAACAGTACGCCCGGCCGCAGATGCTGATCACGTGCTGCCAAACCATAACCCACGCCAAAGAGCCCGATGAAGAGCCACAGCATGACGTGTGAGGCCATCGCGGCGTCGTTGATCGGGCCCTCGTAGTTGTAAAGCAGCTGATAGTGGAGCGCCGGAGCAGCGATGGCGGAAAGAGCGGCAACAACGTTGACTACGGCAGCGACCCAGAGCGCGCGGATGAGCATGGTTTGGTTATAGGCAGCATTTCAGGCATGTGCACGCATCAGCTGGAATCTGACTGCCACTCAGTTTGTCGAGAGGCTCGTGTGCGCACCGCCGCACATGAGGACGACGCTGGTCGTCGCAGCCGTCATGCTGCTCGCTTCGTTTGCTGGGACTGAGAAGAAGCCAGTGGTCGAGTGCATCGTGCAGGTTCCGCTGAAACCGAGCACACTTTTCGTGAGCTCACCGGTCGACGACAGTTGAGCACGCTCGATCACACCCTCACTCGGTGCAGTGTGGGCGCCCGCGTCCGGTGCGGGTTGGCCGTCATCGAGCACCAGTGTCGCCAGCGTCGATTTGTCCTGCCAACCGTCGAGCGCAGAATCGCCCAAGGCGAAGCACGCTGCGCCATTCGTTGCATCGAGGAACAAGTGATTCGACTGATTCGTCGCTGCTGTGAACGGGTTGCTCGACAGGACCGCGCTCGACGCGCCAAAGTCCGCGTCCGCGCAGACGTGGCTCACGTCGTAACCAGTGAAGGCTCCCGTACTCGGCAGCGGTAGCGGCGTGTTTGCGTAGAACACACTGCTCGACACGAGCAGCGCGCCGTCCTGCGTGGGCGCGAGACCGCCAAACAAGGCGGTTGGACCGGAAGCTCCGTCGATGCCATTGGCGCCGAAGACACCTGATTCGGTCCCGGTACCTGGGCTCCCCAGGCCTCCCACGCCCAGCCCG
This sequence comes from Myxococcota bacterium, assembly GCA_044359465.1. Taxonomy (GTDB): domain Bacteria; phylum Myxococcota; class JADLHZ01; order JADLHZ01; family JADLHZ01; genus JADLHZ01. The sequence continues at coordinate 8,729 of JBIKMD010000005.1, read as the reverse complement.
CCTGAATAGGCCTCACCCTTTGTGACCGTCACGTAGCTGATGCGACCGGGGCCACCACCCCACGCGATGGTGCCACCAGTCGCCACACCTGCAGGTGCGCCATTGCCGCCGGCGCAACCCGGCTGGTTCGGCGTGAGCATCGTTCCTCCGGCGCCGCCGCGCCCACTCCTTGGTGACACCGCGTAGTTCGCATCGAAGGTGGAGTTGATGATCGACGTCAGAGGCGGCGTGCTCGTAGCGCTAGCAATCCAGATGGCTCCGCCAAGCGCATCGCCGCTCTTTGCTCCATTTCCCCCAGTGCCACCCGTCATTCCTTGCGCACCTGGCCGCCCAATCCCCGCGTCCAGGTAGTTCGCGTAGAAACGCCCCTGCAGTGTGCCCGCAAACCCAGCCCCTTCTGCGGCGATGGCACCACCAAACGCGTCGCCACCAGCACCTCCCGATCCACCGCCTCCTGGCCCTTCAAAGGTGTACTCCAGCGGTTCGCCGCCGGTGCCCGCTTCCGCCGAATTATGAATGAAGGTCGAAGCGCTCACGGTCCCCCTGGTGTCGAAACGAATGGCGCCGCCCGCTGCATCGCCGCCGCGTCCTCCGGCCACAAGCGCCACCGTAGCGGTTTCGCCAATGTCGGCTTGCGCGTGGTTGTCGGCAAAGAAGCTACGCGAAATGGTGGGCGCTTGGACGTTGTCGAAATACAACGCGCCGCCGCCGACTTTGCCAGACGCACGGCTCAGGTTGTTCCCCTCCTCCCACCCAAAGTTCGTTGCGAAGTTGGTGAGAAACACCGAGTCCGCAATCGTGATCACGTTGCTGTTTCGCGCGTAGAGCGCGCCGCCAAGGCCCTGGCCTGGCGCGCCGCCGGACGAGGCCGAGCCCACCGCGATGTTGTTAGAGAAGGTGCAGTGCTCGAAAAAGACGGAAGGAGAATTCTCGATGAACACCGCACCGCCGCGTGCGTTGATGCTCAAGCCCGTAGGCCCGCTGGGCGCGATGTACTGCACTTCGTTCCCCACGAAGGCGACGTAGCGAAAGGTCATGAACGAGCCGATCGAGATCACTGCGGCCGCACCGCCGCTACCTTCGTTCGAATAGCCGTTCTTCAGCACAAAACCATCCATGAGGAAGTCTGTGAGGTTCTCTAATACGAGCAGATGCGCCGTATCGCTCCCGGCCGTGCGGCCCGGCTGGCCGTCCGAATCACCGTCGAGCACGCTAGGCTGCGCTGGGACGCCGCGATCCGAGTAGAACACTTCCGATCCCGAAAAGCCTCCATAGAGCTTGAGCCCATAAAAACCATCAAGCAGGCTCCCCGCCGCAAGAATAGGCGCACCGCCGCTTGGCCCTGTGGGGCCACCGACATAGCGTCCTTGCTGCACCCAAATGTCCTTCGTCACGTCGAAGCCCATCCCCTCAGGCCTCACCGCGAGGAATCCGTCCGTGATCGTGCCAAGCGCATCCGCGAAGCTCGTGCCGGTGCCAGAGCCTCCCTCGGCGACGAACACGGTGTTGCTACCAATAGTCAGGCTTCCTGTGACAGCGCTCGTCCCGTCACTGATCGAGATCTCCGCAGCGCACGCCACGCCAAGAGCCGGACATTCACCAAGCACGCCACCGGCATCGAGCGAGATGCCAGGCGGGCAATCGCCACCGGTGACGGAATAGACGAGCGGATCGCCATCGACGTCGCCTGCAGAAAAACTGCCGCCAATCGGCTCATTCGTGCGGCAGCTCGATGTCACTGTGTTCATGCCCGAGAGCACAGGCGCATCGTTGGCGCCGATGATCGTCAGTGTCACGGTTGTGCTACCGGTGCCGCCCGAGCCGCCCGCCACGTAGTTGAACGTGTCTGTCGCCGTTTCTCCTACGGCGAGGCCGTCGAATTGCGTGCCTGGATCGTAGCTGAGATCAGCGCCCGTGATGGTCACGCTTGCGCCCTGCGCGGAGGTTGCATCGACGCTGACGAACGACACCTCACCTTCATCGAGGTCATTGGCCAGCAGCTCAGCCGCCGTGAGCACACGCACGCCGTTCTCTGGCGCCGTCACCATGTCGGCGGCGGGCGCGATGGGATCCACCACTGACAAGACGGTGATGCTCAGCACGACGTTCGCAGACTGAGCGCCGCGTGCGTCGATGGCACCAACGGTCAGCGTGTCACTGCCGTAGAAGTCGCTTGCGGGTGTGTAGGTGATCGTTGGGGGCGTTGCTTGTTGGTCGACGGTCAGCGTGCCGTGACTCGGAGCAATGAGCAGCTGCAGCGTGATGGCATCGGCATCAGCATCGCTTACGTCAGCGCTCACTGTGAGCGGCGTGTCCTCATTGGTGGAGAAGCTCGTCTGCACGAAGGTGAGCAGTGGGGAGGCATTTACGCTGCCGCTCGGCCCGGTGGATCCTGTGGGCGCTGGGTTTCATTCTGATTTGCGGAGGGGTCTTCCTCTGCAGGCACATCGTCATTAGGCGTGCTGGGTGTTGGAAGCGTGCAGGCGTTTAGGGAATAAAGACACGCCAAAGAGAGCAACAGAGAGCGCAACATCGACGCAGTTTAGCCGAACACCGGCGAAAGCAAATTGAATGCGCAAGATGACGGACGCATTCCGGAAAATCCGAAATCTACTAGACCGTTCCGCCTCCCGGGCGGAGCAGCCTCAACGGCGTAAGCGGCGGTAGTGATCCAGCGCGCTCGGATTGTCACCAGCAGCCGTTGCAGCGTGGCCGACGGCAATTTCGGTCTCGTTCGCGCCAGGCTCTTTCTCTTGCGCACGCAGCGCATGGCGCGTGATCTTGGCATCAGGATACTCGCGGCCAGCTTCCAAGCGCTGCACGATTTCTTGGGTGTAAATCGAACGTTCGCGAGCCGCAGGATCTGGGCGCCAACTGAGTTGCCACACAAAGAGCGCGCCGGCGAACGCCATGACGGCGAGCGCGTGGCTGAAACCACCGCTCTCGCCAGGCGCTGCGCCACCCGTCGCAACGACACACAGTACGGCGAACATTGTGACCAGATACGGAAGCACGGCCATCAGACCGCTGAGACCCAAACGATGGCCAATGCCGTCTTCGAACACACCTTGCTGCAGCATGGCAGAACACAGATCGCGTAGTGGATTGGCGAACTCCGCCGGCAAGTACACATGCGTAATGGCAACCACCGTTGCAATGACGAGTGTCCAGCTGGCGAGCAGTCCCGTAACGAAAGCGCCGCCTGCAACCGAGCCCATGGCCTCTATGCCGCGTGCCAGCGGCCACACGCACAGCGCGATGGCGAAAGCGGATTCTCCAAAGCTTCCGCTGTTTCCGGCGTCAGTGAAGACAAGCGCGAGCACGGACGCGATCGCGATGATCGCTGATTCACCACCATCACCGCGGCCGAGCATGAAGACAAAACCTACGATCGCAATCACAAACACGGGCGCGAGCTGCAGAAGACCATCGGCTTCGGCAAAGAAGTGCCAAACCCGTGTGAGACTCGGCGCCGCTAGTCCCCAGAACGATCCCTGCACCAAGAACGGTCCGCCAAAACAAAAGAAGTTGTAAACGCCAATACCCACGAGCCCAACGAAGCTGAGCGCAAAAAATGGCAGCAGCCAACGCGGACTTCGCGCTCGCCCGAATCCGTAGATAGCGATGAGCGGAAAGGCGAACACGGCTTGGCGACAAAGAATGATGGCAAACGCGAGCACCAGTCCCGCGAGCACAAAGCTCGTTTGCTGCGGCCAATCAGTTTCGTCTCCTAGCAGCAGGAAACAGGTCATCACACACAGCGCCGCCACAAATGCGCCGTTCAACGTAGTCGCCGCCTGAAGCGTAGGCACCATCAGCGCGAGCAACAACACGCCAACGCGTGCGGCATGCGCATGCACTCCTCGCCGGACCATAAAACCAAAGAACAACAGGGCGAAGATGGCCGTTGGCAACTGCACCATCACGAGACGCAACCAGCGCACGGCGCCGCTGACAGTCAATTCGTAGTTAAACACCCATGCTGCCGCTTTGGCCGCCGCGTAAGCAGGGATCGACAGGAACGACAAACCGGGCGCGACGGATGCATAATACTCGCCCTCAACGGACACCTTTGCTGCGGTCTCACCGCGCGTCTTGAGCTGCTCGCCAATCCGCAAGCTCTGCTGCTCAACGATGGCTGCGGTCAAATGCAGCGTCGCCAGCTCGTCATCCGCAAAGCCTGTGCGCGTTTCGTGGCGAAAGTACGGAAGCAGAATGAACAACAAGACAATGGGCCAAACCGACGCGTGTTTGCTGGTGCTCATGGCGCCCTCTTCATCAGCTCGAGGTCCACGCACACACCGCGCTCGGCGACGACACCAAGCTCGATACGCTGCGTTCCAAGCCGCAAATCGGTCATTTGTTGTTTCCAGGCGCCCGTGGGCTCGTCCGCTTTGTTTTCTATCGTCAGAATGCTCGCTTCGTCCGCGTGCAAAGTGACCGTCGCGGCCGCAGGGTCAGAACCGTCTGGGCGCGTGAGGTAAAGCGCCGTTTTACTCAGCTCATCGAGCGGACCAAGATCAAAACGTAGCGATACTTCTGTGCCGCTCGGCGCCTCCACCCACACGCAACGTGTTTTGGCGTGACCCACCATGATTTCCCGTCGTTCAACGCGCACAGCCTGACGTTCGCACAGACGCTGCTCACCTTTGACGGGGCACTCCGCAATACCCGGCGGATCTTCCACGAACGCGCGTACTTTCCTAAAGTCTACAGACAGCGAATGCACCGGCACTTTGAGCACCGCCACCGCCTTGCCGGCAAAATCACGCCATTCCTCGAGCGTGTATGCATTGATCAACACGCTCTCTGGTTGCGCAGACTCAGACGCAAACAAGACCTCACCAAAGCCTGCAAGGTCTAAATGCTGCCGCCCATCGAGCAAAACGAGTGGGAGCTGAGGCATGCGTTCGAGCACGTCGCGCTGCCATGAGGGATGAAAGAGCACCACGCGCGGCAGCTTATTCTCGATCTGTTTGGCTGCCGCTTCCCACGCGCCCGAGCGACCTGGCGCAAAGCGCCACCAGCTGAGACCAAGTGCAATGAACGCGAGCACCAAGACAGTGCCGCCTGAATTTCGGCTGCGCCGCCGACTACTACCTAGTTGAAAACCTTCACTCACCTGTGAGCCCGTCCCAGTTCCAAAGTAGATCGCGCGCACTCTGCGCGTCTATTTCTCTGCGGCATCAGAAAAGAAGAGGAGTACCCTCGAGCCGAGTCGCCGCAAACTCGTCCTTGAACATGTGCCGCAACATCGCGGCGATAGCGAGTGGATTACCAACTTCCGGTTGCAAGAAGGGTGCAATCGCGGCCCGCATGGCGTTAGCATTGGCAAAACGTTTGCTCGGTGCATGCGCAAGACCGGTGTTCAGCACCCACGCAATGCCCGGAGGAATGTCTGGATTCAACTTGCGAAAGTCGGGCCTCGCGCCTTCGCCAATACGCCGCATCACATCCCGGTCGGTCTCTTTGCCCTCGGGCGCAAACAAACGTCTGCCGGTGAGCGCCTCTGCAAGCACGATGGTCATGGAGAACAAGTCGCTGCGTTGGTCCACGGGTTCGCCAAAACACTGCTCGGGAGACAGGTAGCCCAGCTTGCCCATGGTCAGCCGCTGCAGCGCCATATCATCGAGCCCTGGCAGCAGTGCGACGCCAAAGTCACCAAGCAGCGTTCGCCCGTCATAGGCCACGAACAAATTGTGCGGCGACACATCACGATGCACGAGACCAAGCGGCTCGCCCGTCGCGCTTTTTGCGGCATGGGCGTAACCAAGACCTTTGAGTGCTTCGTCAATGACATAGAGGGCAAACGGAATGGGGAAGCGAATGTCGCGTTTGCGCGCACGAGACAGAAGCGCGTCCAAATTCTGACCATCAACGTAGTAGAGCACCACGAAATACGAATTGTCTGCCGTGCCAAAATCGAGCGTCCGCACCACGTTTGGATGATCGAAACGTCGGCACAAATCGATCTCGGCCATGAAGCGATCAACAAAGTCTGGATCTGCCGCAGACGCTTCCGTGAGCTGCTTGAGCACGACGACTGGTGCGCTCGGATCGCGGTGGTCGCGCGCCCGGTAGACGATGGCCGTTCCGCCTTCACCGAGCTTGTCGATGATGTCGTAGTGGCCCACTCGCATCAGTAGTCAATGGTCCCCTTTGAAGCGTCAGGCATGGGATCGAACATCCCGGCGAGCGGCGTGGGCTGACGTTTGTAAATGAGCCTGTAAGCGGCAAAGTTCGCGGTCACCTTTTTCACGTAGTCGCGCGTCTCTTGGTACGGAATTTCTTCTACGAAGACATCAAAAGGTAGCTCGCGCAAACGCAGCAGCCACTGGTCCACGGAGAAGGGACCAGCATTGTAAGCCGCTGCTGCCAGCGCAGGATGGTTCGAAAAGTTCTGCATCAGGCGCGACAAGTAAGCCGTTCCAAGACGAATGTTCACTTCCGGTGCGACGAAGGTCGTCAGCGTCGGCTCGCCAATCTCGCGCGCAATTTTTTGTGCAGTTTTGGGAATCAATTGCAGCAAGCCGCGTGCGTCAGCGCCAGATTTCGCCTCGGTCTTGAACGTGCTCTCTTGGCGCATCACCGAATAAACGAGCTCCTCTTGAATCGCAAAGCGGTCCGATGCTGGCTTCACCCACTTGGCGAACGCGCGCGGATACGCCAACTCGAGCACGTTGCGTTGTTCTTCTGAAGGCGTCACTGGCGCCATCGGTTCGCGCAGCAATCGTCCGAAGCGCTGCTTTGCAATCACGAAGCCGCGAAAGTGATCATCGAGGCGCTCATGGAGATGCGCGAGCATCAACGCGTCGTCTTGGCTCTCTGGAATCGGAACGTCGCGCATGGCGCCAGCGGCCATCTCAAAAAGACCGAGCTGCCAGAACAACGAGGCACGCATGAACGGCCTGAGTCCTGTTGGAAAGCTACCGCGCATCATGGCCAGCATTTCAGTGGCCTGCTGCGGCGTTTTGGCTGCGATGGTGTTTGGCGCTGCGGGGCGCGGCGTGGGCGGGGGCATGGCTGGGCCACCCCTCAGCCCCCGCAACCGCTCGCTGGACAGCCAACCATAGTAGGACCACGGATCGTCGTCGCGCACGCGGCCGTACAAATCCAAAGCTTCGTTTTTCTTGCCTTCGTTTTCGCGAATGCGCGCAATCCAATATTGCAAGCGCGGAACCAACGAGCTTGTTGGATTCTTCTCTATGATCTCACGCCACGCTTTGATCGCGTTCGCGTTTTCTCCGGTGCGAAAGTAGCTCCAACCCAAAAACCAACGCGCATCGTTCGCCTTGGGGTCTTTGCCATGATCCGCGATGAATTTTTGAAACAGCTTGCGCGCTTCGACCAAGTTGCCGCTGTCGCGGATAAGTACCGCTTCAAGGAGCTGCCACTTACGTTTGTTCTTGGCCTCGACCGACTCCTCAGACAGCGTCTTCACTACCGCCGCTGCCTCGGGATAGCGCTGCAGTTGCGAGAAAGCGCGACTGATCACAATGAGCACATCGTGACGCAGCTCTTTGTTCGACTTGACGATGTCGAATTTGAGCAGCGTCTCACAGAGCTCGACGGTGACCTCTGGCAGCTTCCGGCGCAGTGCAGACGAGGCGCGGCGCAGAAGCACATTGGCGCGGCGCTCGGGCGTGAGCTCTTTTTTATGTTCGGTGAGCACCGACAGCAGCAGCGACTCGGCCTCTTCGTCGCGCCCTAGGTGTGCAAGCTCGCGCGCGCGCGCCAGCTTCTCGTCCATTGTCAGGTTGGCGTCGTAACCGTTCTTGATGGCGATTTGCTGCGCGAGTCCGCGGGCTTTGTCGCTCTCAGGAAAATGCGGGTAATAAATCCACAGACGTTTGTAGATGGCGAACGCCTCTTTGGGATCGCCAATATCGAGCGCCCACTGTGCCTGAAGCAGAAGCAAGCGCACGAGCCGTGATTCATTCGCTGTTTTGACGAGCAGCTCACTGAGCGTGTCACTCGCCTTTTCTTTGCGACCGGTCGCCAGGTAGACCTGTGCGAGCATCTCCGCGGCGTCTTCTTTGGTGAGTGAGTCAGCGGCTTTCACCTGCAACTCGAGCAAGACGCGTTCGGCTGGTTCGTGCAGCTTGCCGCCGATCAAGGCTTCGGCGAGCCTCAGTGAGATGAAATCGTAAAGGTCCGGCAGCTCAGTGCGCGCAAGCTCGAGAGAGAACACGGCTTCGTCAAAACGTTTGGCCTGGAGCTCGAGCATACCAAGTAGAAAATGCGCTCGGCCAATCAGTGGCGACCTTGGGCGTTGCTGAATGTAGCGACGCAGCGCGACCTCACTCGGGTCGTCAACAAAGAGCAGCGCGTCGCTATAAATGGAATCAGCATCGACGGGGGCGGCGAAGGACAACGACAGCGCGAGAAAGAGGATGGACACGGCCGGTTGATGGTCATCCGTGGGCGAGGGCTTTGCAAGCTTTACGACTGGTCCATCAAACAAAAAACCCGCCTGGAACTGCGACGTTCCAGACGGGCTTTCTTTCAATCTAATGAAGACTGATTACCAGCGGTTTTGACGACCACCACCACCGCCCGCGTTGTCGCGGCGTGGTCCACGTGGTTCCATTGGACGCGCTTCGTTGACGGTCAACGAGCGGCCACCGAGGTTTTGGCCATTCATGCCTTCGATGGCGGCGTGCGCTTCGTCGTCGCTGCCCATTTCCACGAAGCCGAAGCCCTTGGAGCGGCCGCTGTCGCGATCAAGG